>DUPP01000072.1 GCA_012838265.1 Clostridiales bacterium | reverse complement strand
GCTGAAATTCCGGAAAACTACTATGAACGCTACTACGAAAATGTGGTATCAGAGTTAAAATCAAAGGATGGGAATTTGACGAGAGTGAAATTCTCAGAGTATTCCAGGCTTATTTTAGCACTCACAGCTATAGGCAGGGATGTTACAGATGTGGGTGGCTATAATTTACTTGAAAAGCTTGCGGATTATAATAGCATAATTAAACAGGGGATAAATGGACCGATATTTGCATTGCTTGCACTTGATTGCAATAATTATGAGATTCCTCAGTTACAAGGCATAACGATACAGACTACCAGGGAGTTGTTGATAGATTATATTTTAAACAAGGAAATAACTGATGCCAATGGTATTAGGGGAGGATTTTCGCTATCGGATAAAGCTCCTGATGCTGATATAACAGGCATGGCACTACAGGCTCTTGCAAAGTATAAAAACAAACCAGAGGTAAGAGCCGTCATCGACAGGGGTCTTGAGACCTTAGACCGTATGCAGTCGGAGGATGGAAGCTTTAACGCTTATGGGACAGAGAACTCAGAAAGCATTGTACAGGCTATAGTTGCAAAATCTGCTCTGGGAATTGATTGTGCTGATAATGTAGCTGCATTGATGAGGTATCTTAATGCAGACGGCAGTATGAGACATACCATTTTAGGTGAAGCAGATTTAATGGCTACGGAACAGGGCTTATATGCTTTTGCTTCTTATGAACGCTATATAAAAAATAGTAATTCACTATATGATATGACAGATGTTTCAGCGGTCAATGATAGTATAAAAGTGACACTAAACGGGAGGCACCTTAAATTTGAACAGCCGCCGGTAAATATAGAAGGGCGGGTACTGGTTCCTATGAGAGCAATTTTTGAAGCTATAGGTGCGGAAATCACCTGGGATGGTAAGTTGAGAAAGGTTACTGGAGTGCGGGGACAAAGTACGGTTGAGTTAACTATTGGCAAAAATAAAGCTAATATCAATGGAAAAGCTGTAGGTTTGGATGTGCCTGCTCAAATTATCAATAATAGAACGATGGTACCGGTCAGATTTGTATCTGAAAGCCTCGATGCTAAAGTTGACTGGGTACAGAATTCGCAAACAGTTGTTATAGTAATGAAAGACGCTATATAATGGTATGGTTATGAAAAAATACTTAAAAATGCTATTAATTCTGCTACTTTGTATGACAATTTTTGCAGCTTGTTCAGACAATAAAAACGATAATTACGAATCAGGGCATAACATTAATCGAAATGCTTCAACTGAATCGGGGTTAATTATGGATTCAGACAGCACCTCCAATATTCAGCATGACGGCAAGGGAAGCAGTATCAATAAGATGGACAATGCTGATGAGGACAAAAGTTCAGACTCTATTCCATCTAGCGGCAGCGGAACATCATTTCAATCCACTCCAGATAAAAATTCAACACAAAATTCAGATGAAAAAACCCCTCACTACTGTACTGTGCTGATTACTTGCAACACAATATTTGACAACCTGGATAAATTTGATCAAACTAAGCTGGAGGTACTGCCTAAAGACGGCATAGTTTATAAGGCGGAAGAGGTTGAATTTTTTGAAGGAGACAGTGCTTTTGACGTATTGCTTCGATTGACAAGGCACAAAAGAATTCATATGGAGTTTACGGAAACCCCGATTTATAAAAGTGCGTATATTGAAGGTATAAATAATATTTACGAGTTTGATTCGGGACCACTTTCCGGGTGGATGTATAAGGTTAACGATAAGTTTCCAAATTGCGGAAGCAGCCGTTATAGGCTTGAAGACGGTGATGTAATCGAATGGATATATACTTGTGACCTGGGTGCTGACATCGGTGGGGACTGGAATGCACAGAACAGCGATAAGGGAGAATAAGATGAGAGATACGTTTAAAACTTGTCATCCGATTGTTAATTTCACTTTTTTTTGTATTGTAATATTATGTGGTATGTTTTTTATGCATCCTGTTTTACTTAGCATTTCCGTATTATCGGCTTTTTTTTATTCGCTTTATTTGAATGGCAGGAAAGCATTAAAATTTAATCTTATATTTTTGTTTCCTATTGTGATAACAGTCTCTCTAATAAATCCTTTGTTCAACCATAGGGGCATGACCATTTTAGGTTATTTTATGGACAACCCTATTACACTTGAATCAATATATTATGGCATGGCTTCCGGACTTATGATTGCCGCGATCATTCTCTGGTTTTCTTGCTACAATGCAATTATGACCTCAGATAAATTCATTTATCTTTTTGGTAGAATTGCACCGGCATTATCATTAATCTTTTCTATGGTTCTTAGATTTGTACCAAAATTTAGAACACAAATTATTACAATATCTAATGCTCAAAAATGTATTGGACGGGATATGAGCAACGGTACTTATATAGAACGAATCCGGCACGGGATTAAAATCTTATCAATCATGGTCACCTGGGCTCTGGAAAATGCAATTGAAACCTCAGACTCTATGAGATCAAGAGGGTACGGATTAAAAGGGCGTACTAGTTTTTCTATATATAGACTTGATAAGAGGGACAAAGGGCTTATTTTGGTAATTATGGCATTGACTGTTGTTTTAGCAACTGGAGCTACTGCCGGTCAGACTAGCATTCAATATTTTCCGTCCATAAAGATTGCTGACATCTCAGGATTCAGCATTCTTATATATTCTGCATATTTCTTGTTGTGTTTTATACCAATCATTTTAAACGTTGCGGAGGAAGTGAAATGGCATTACTTTCAGTCCAGAATTTAAGCTTTACTTACCCCTCTAAAGTGGAACCAGCCATCAAAGATGTCAGTTTTTCAGTTGAATCTGGAGAGGTTATTACTATATGCGGGAAAACTGGATGCGGGAAAAGCACATTACTTCGTAATTTAAAGACAGTGTTAACACCACACGGCACTGTGACGGGAAATATTTATTTTAATGGCAGACGTCTTTCAGAGCTGGATTTACGGGAGCAGACACAGCGGATCGGATATGTAATGCAAAATCCAGAAAATCAAATTGTTACGGACAAGGTGTGGCACGAGCTTGCTTTTGGTCTTGAAAGCCTGGGCTATGATACAAGAAGCATTCGTATTAGAATAGCGGAAATGGCTAGCTTTTTTGGCATACAAGGCTGGTTTATGAAGAATGTTTCAGAGCTTTCAGGAGGACAAAAGCAGCTTTTGAATCTGGCTGCAATCATGGCAATGCAGCCGGAACTGTTGATATTGGATGAGCCTACATCACAGCTTGATCCCATTGCAGCAAGCGACTTTTTAGAAACGGTAAAAAAAATAAACAGGGAAATCGGCACGACCATAATAATGACAGAGCATCGACTAGAAGAGGTACTGCCCATGTCGGACCGGGCTGTTGTTTTGGATAGAGGAAGTATAGTTATTGATGGAACACCTCAGGATGTTGGGCAGAAGCTTGCAAGCCTTAAACACGATATGTTTTTGGCTATGCCAAGCCCAATGCAAATTTATGCAAGTCTGCATAAAGCAAAGAATGAAATGAATTCTCGATTTAAGGAAAAGATCGCTTGCGGGAAACCGCCAATAACGGTAAGGGATGGCAGAAGGTGGTTAAGCATAATTTTTGAAAATTGCTTAGTTGAGATTCGGGATCTTAACGATCTTAATAATAACGATAGTAACAATTATAACAGTAGTAATGATAGTAATGATAGCAACGTTATTGACGATAGCAATAAAACAAAAAGAAGAAAGAAAGCTATTCCAAATAAGATAACTTCTTTTAAAATAAGAGACTTCATTGGTAAACCCCGTGATTCTTTTAAAATAAGTGACTTAATTAGCAAACCCAGTGATGAGTATATGGCAGAATTTAAGGATGTATGGTTTAAATATAATAAAAATGAACCGGATGTATTAAAAGGATTGTCTATGAAAATTCGAACAGGTCAGCTTCATTGTATCGTTGGAGGGAATGGAACTGGAAAAACCACGGCATTGTCTCTCCTCGGAGGACTCTATAAACCATATCGCGGTAAAGTTATGCTTCGAGGAAAAGAGATATCAAGATATACAAGAGAAGAGCTTTATAACGGAAATTTAGGGATATTGCCTCAGAACCCCCATACTCTTTTTGTGGGAAAAACGGTAGAACTCGATCTCATGGAAATAATAG
>DUPP01000071.1 GCA_012838265.1 Clostridiales bacterium | reverse complement strand
CTTTTACTTCATCATAGATAAAACTAAAATCGATGCTTTCTTCCACAGCTCGCAGAAAATGATCCTCTGGAACCAGTTCCTCGATACTTATGATTTCCACTTGATTGACAGAGTTCCGGTCTTTTTTGGCCAGCATAGTTTCACCTCTAAGATGATAGATTTACTTGTTTAAATTCGCCATCTAAAATTAAAAAACCTGCTGACCGTCACATTTAGTGACTTTGTCAACAGGCTGAAAGGCCTTAAAGAGGCCTTTTGTGTCATTTAAGGGTTCATCGGTTGAAAGCTAAGCTTTTTTATTTGTACTTTATTTGAGCCATTAATTATTATATAATTTAAAATAGTTAGTTCGACTTGAGGAGGAGATTTTGTGTTTTTCTTCGGTATTTTTGGGAGCCAGCAAAGCGAGCGCTCCGTAAAGGAATTTGACAACATCATCTGCCCCGATTGCGGGAGACTATCCAGAGCGGAGCTTCGGGAATCATATACATATTTTCACTTTTTCTTTATCCCGCTGTTTAAATGGAACAGGCAGTATTATCTGCAGCTAAGATGCTGTGGAAGTATATACATTGTAGATCCCGATTACGTGGACGAACTTAAGCGCAGCACAAATGTGGACTTTGATCGGCTGCGCAAAATGCAGATGCCCAGCAATATTTGTCCTAACTGCGGTGCATTCGTGCACCCCAACTTTGCATATTGCCCATATTGCGGCCAAAAGCGCTAGTTGCGCTAATTGAGATTTGCATTTACCAAATCTTTCATGGTGTAATAACCAGGTTTTTGCTGTGCTATATATCTTATTACATTTACCGCTCCGGCAGCCAAAACCTGCCTTGAAGTTATTTTATGGGTCAATTCTATCGACTCATTTTCACCTATTAATAAAACCGTGTGTTCACCTACTATGTTGCCACCCCTGATGGAGTGGATGCCGATTTCTCTTTTCTCCCGCTTTTTCCTAACGTCTGCCCTGCAGTATATATAATCGGCTTCCTGCCTAATCTCTTTGATGCCGTCTGCAATCATTAAAGCAGTGCCGCTGGGAGCATCTATTTTTTGATTGTGATGTTTTTCTACAATCTCTATATCAAAATCCCCAAGCACCTTAGCGGCCTGCCTTGCCAGGTTCATGAGCAAAAAGACTCCCAAGCACATATTGTGTGACACAAACACCGGCACCTTTTGTGAAGTCTTTAAAAGCATCTCCTTATGTTCTTCTCCAAGGCCTGTGGTGCCTACAGCCAAGGCTACCCCTTTCATGGCAGCATATTCGGCAAGTTGCCTTATGGCTGAAGGGTGTGAAAAATCTACAATTACGTCGGGAATGTGGGGAATTTTATGCAGGTCATTGTATACGACAATGTCTCCCGCTTCACTGCAAGTGTCATACCCCGCTATTACCTCCATATCCTGCTCCTTACGTATCAACTCTGTTACGGCCTTACCCATCTTGCCCCTGGCTCCGCTTACTACTATTTTTATCATGTAAAAACCTCCAATCTTGCAATAATGTTTGCTTTGATGAATTTAATATGTATATTACCATTTTGATGAGCGCTCATCAAGTAGCAGGATTTGCAATAAAAAAGAAAAGCTCCGTTTTGGAGCGTTTGTTTTTATTCCACATTTATATAGTTATAATATCTTCTTTTAGCGTTTGCCACATGCTGCCTTGCCAAATTTTCTGCTTTTGCCGGATTTCTTTCCAAAATTGCAGATAACGTCAAAACTATCTCATCGTATGCTTCCAGGTTTTGTTCGGGATTGGCAAGGGATATCTTCCTCAACCTTGCAAGGTGTTCATTTAAAGAAGTCAGCTTGTCCTTTAATATATTGTTTTTAGCAAAAATAATACTCTCTGTCCACTTCTTTTGAAGAGACACGTGGGTGCTGTAATCCTTATTTGCGACTGCCATACTCATTTCATCAACGATATTATTTAGTATTTCCAAATCTTTATCTTCCGCTCTTTCGCAAATAAGTCTAACCGCTAAGTACCTCTCTCACTTCATAAAGTTCCTGAGCTAAACTAGCAGAAACATGACTTACAATTGACCCCCTCTGCGGATAATATGTTACAAAACCTTCCTGCTCCAGTTGACGAAGAGCCCCCCTGATCGGAATCCTGCTTATTTTAAGTGACTCTGCTAATGATTCTTCCACTAGTTTTTCGCCAGACATCAGTTCGTTGTTCAGTATCGCAGCTTTTATTTTGTTGTAGGCGTATATACTTACTGGAACTCTTTTCATATCTTTCATGTTTTCACGAACCTTTTTCATGCTTTACTACGCATCATCCACTTCCCTTAATACGTCAATAACCGAACCGTCTCTATATTGAACTACCCCTATTATCTTATCTTTAAATTTAATTCTTTCAGGTGTTCCAGTAATCTTTTCCGCAATTTCTTTCAATTCTTCAATATCGTAAAGCTTTAATTTGGCCTCTTTGAAACGATCTATTAGATCCTGTCTTCTCGGGTTCACTGCAATGCCATAGTCAGTGACAATTACATCAACTGTCTCACCCGGAGTGACAACGGTGGTAACCTTATCCACAATAATCGGTATCCTGGCTCTGATGAGGGGTGCTAATACCACTGACATTTTTGCTCCTGCTGCTGTATCTTGATGACCTCCTGCCGCCTGGCTTATTATACCATCTGAACCGGAAATTACGTTGACATTGAAGTCCGTATCTATCTCCATAGCACCTAACATGACTATATCCAAATAATTGGCAATACAACCTGCATTGAATGGGCTTGCATAAGTTGCAGCATCTATCTCAAAGTGTTTCGGGTTTTGCCCTATGGACCTTACTGCATCTAAGTCGAAACACTGTGTATCAAAAATGCCTTTAAACAGGCCTTCTTCAAGCAATTGAACTATCTGTGAAGTAATGCCACCTAAAGCAAAACTGCCTTTAATGTTTTGATTAATCATCTTTTCTCTCAAGAATTGTGTAACTGCCAAAGATGCACCTGCCGCTCCGGTCTGATAGGAAAACCCATTCTTAAAATAACCTGAAGCTTCGATAGCTTTTACAGCATTTTCAGCAATCAAAATATCTCTAGGATTTTTAGTAAACCTTATAGCCCCGGAAACTATGCCTTTCGGGTCACCGATAGAACCAACTTTGACGACGTAATCTACCTGACTTTGATTGATACTTGCAGGTAAACAGGGGTAGTCCACCAAGTTATCGGTAATTAAAACAACTTTGTCAGCATATTTTGCATCTACCAGAGCGTATCCTAGCGACCCAAATGCGGATTTTCCATAAAACCCGTTTGCATTGCCGTATTCGTCACAACAGGGGACTCCCAAAAATGCAACGTCTATTTTTAATTCACCGCTTTCAATGGCTCTTGCTCTGCCACCGTGGGACCTTATTACTACAGGATTTGGCAATATACCTTGTGAAATTGCTGTTCCAAGGGGCTCACGAATACCGCTTGTTTCAATGCTCGTTATTACGCCATTCTTTATATGCTCTATTAAAGGTGCGTGGCAAGGGTTCAATGAACTGGGCGCCAGTTTTAAATCTTTTATACCTAAAGATGCTATTGCATCCATGACCATATTAATTATGTAGTCGCCATTTCTCAAGTGATGATGAAACGATATTGTCATTCCATCTTTAAGGCCGCAAGCTTTTATAGCTTCTTTTATCGAACTTATAAGTTTACTTTTGTGCGGCAACTGTCTCTTAAGCTTAGAGCCTACTTTATTTCCTTCAGGCATGATGCTAAAAGCATTTTCATAAGGCACAAGTTTTCCAATATGTTCAAGATATTCAGGTATTTCTCGGCCAACTCCATTTTTAATCATCCTAATTGTCCCCCTCATATAAGCCTGATGCTTTGGCTAACTCTAAAGTTCTGTATGCTCTCTCAACAATGGGAGCGTCAATCATTTTACCATCCAGTGCTATAACACCTGACGATTTCTCTTCAGCCTCTTTGATTGCGTCCAATACACGAAGGGCATGATTTATTTCCTTCTCCGTTGGAGCATATACCTTATGTACCAGCGGAATCTGACGGGGATGTATGACTGATTTGCCGTCAAATCCCAATTGTTTTATGAGTTCAACTTCTTTAATAAAACCTTCATCGTCGTTTATATCCGAAAACACTGTATCTAAGGCATATATATTGGCAGCTCTGGCTGCTATCAGTACCTGGCTCCTTGCCATCAGCAGCTCAAGCCCATCTTTAGACCTTGTAGTCTTCATGCTCGTTACAAAATCTTCCGCCCCTAGAGCGATACCTATCAACCTCTTGCTTGATTTTGCTATTTCAAATGCATTTATGACACCCAAAGGACTTTCAATGGCTGCCATAAGCTTTATTGTTCCAACTTCCATGCCTGCCTTCTCTTCTATTTCCGCTATTATCGACTCAACCTCAAGGACATCCTTAGCTCTTTCAGTCTTAGGTATTCTAATTACATCGGGCTTGGCCCTAACTATAGCTTCCAAATCTTTTCTGCCAAAAGGTGTATCAAGCCCGTTTATTCTAACTACAGTCTCAGTGTTACCAAAATCAAGATTCTTTAGTGCGTAATATACCAGAAACCTGGCTGAGTCCTTTTCTCTTATAGATACAGAATCTTCCAAGTCAAACATTATGGAATCGGCACCATACAAGTGCGCACCCATTATATTTGCAGGATTGTTGCCTGGAACATACATCATAGTCCTTCTCAGCCTAGCCATCTTTCATTCCTCCCACACATACTCTTCAGACTCGGCGGCTCTATAAAGAGCCGTCAGTGTCCTTGCCTTGATGACACAATCTATGGCACCTTTATCTACGGCTTTCACATAAGCACTTTTTACTCCTTTGCTCTGTAAAGTATCTATAATAAGTGCTTTAATGTGCCGACCAAATTGCTTCAGCACTGCGCTCTGCAGTTCAACTTCAATATCTTTTTTGTCCGAAGGTTCAATAACAATACTAATATCATTAGATTCGACAGTGCCTGCCCTGCCAATTTTTTTTATTTCCAAGTGTCATACCTCCCTCAGAGACTTTTTATTTTATCAATAATTGGCTTTGCTTCTTCAGATATTAAAAACTCATAGGTAGATTTAGGAACCATCTCTTTAATTGAATCTAAATTATCATCTTTTATAGCCTGTCTGATCCTTGAAGCACTGATCGCCAAGCCACGGTACTCTAGCCTATTTATTTCAAATACCTCAATGCCGTATTGCGGGAGCAGGTTTTTCATCACTGCATTGTATTCCCTCGTGAGAGGGTCAATAGGTTCATGCCCCACATACCTTCTATTTATTCCTAAGGCAGGAGCAATGAACTCTCCAAAAATTTTCAAGTCCAGTTGTGCATGTATTTTTACAATTGAGTTTTTTTCCTTAATAAAATAGGAAGGGAATGTAGAATTAGATATTATATAATCTTTGCCCTTATGAATAATTACATTGGGCAAATGCTTTATTCCGGCTTTAACCAACCTGTATCTAACATCATTTGGAAAGACAGACCTGTCCTCCCATACAACAAAGACATGAACCACATCACTATTATTAGAGACATACTCAATCAAATATTGATGCCCCAGAGTAAATGGGTTACAATTCATAACAATACTTGAAATTATCCTGCCATCTTGTCTTTTTTTCTTCAATTTCTTTAAGAAGTTCGTGAGGCCTTTTGGATCATTTTCAAGTAGTGAAATTACGCCATCTAATCGCGTTATTTCGGTAAAACCCATATCTTCAAATATTCTTTTGTTCATCGGTTTAGTAAATATGAACAAATGAGTGCGACCCCTATCATATTGATAATTCATTAAATCTGAAACCAGTTTATTTGCCATGCCTTCCCCCTGATAGTCGGGGTCAATGGCTATGCATTTCAATACATTGCCTGATACTGAACCGGTCCCAATTATTCGCTCATCATCATAGAGAGCCAAGGTGTATTCTACGTCCTTCTCTAGAATCAACTCAAATTTGTGTAAAAATTCATCTATTTTCTTCCTTTCTTTTTCTCTTTTTAGATTTACGGTTCTCAGAGTTATATTCCCCATGCGTTTCTCTTCCTTCTCTTACAACAAATACAAATAATCGTTAGCAATGTGCTTGGAACACCAAAAGTATAGGCTATTTTATGTTCTTTACCTGGCGTGAAGCTAACCTGCATCATAGCTTAAAGCATCGGCTATTATTTTTTCCTTATCTAATTCCGTAAGAAGTTATATTTATCTCGAAAAAGGACAACCAAAGTTAAAGTTCGGCAAAAACTCCTAAGCCAGTTATTTTTACTCCAAGTTAATTGTTATCACTCTGTTCATTGGTACGTCCTGTATATAATAAGAATTTATACACGCAAAACTATATATAATCTACTCACATAAGATTGTATATCAAAATTTTCTGTTAATCTAATAGGAGTTATATATATTAAATATAAAGAATAACTATAGCCTAATAACGTATAGTTTTTAGGAAGATTAAGTCTATATAATTGTGTAAAAAGGAATTGAGCCACAAACTCATTCCCCTCGGTTATAATATAAGTGTGAGCAAATATCAAACCGAGGAGGAAGAATCCATGGCTCAGTTTAATATTACCCT
>DUPP01000070.1 GCA_012838265.1 Clostridiales bacterium | reverse complement strand
CGTTGATTTTGGAAAAACTGTTCTTGCTCCTTATTGTCAAAATCAAATCTTCCCCACACTTTTTGAAAAACATTTTGACGCTCATTTCCATCAATCTCACCCGAAATATCTCCAATATCAAGCGAAAAGCCTATATTAACAACATCTTGAGAATTCCCTCCAACTGCTAATTGCATAGAACCTTTCTCACTATCACTAAATAAAACTTCCAGCATAATTTCATCTTCTATTGAAAATGCCTACATCGATTCTATCTCCATATTACAATAATTCTTGATAAATTTAAATAATGCTGTTTGGTCCCATTCAATGAACGATTTCATTCTTTTTTTCTCCAAAATTTTGTCATATCTTTTTTATCCTCAATGTTGTAGGTGACCACTTTATATAGCAAATCATAATCCACATAATCTGTCCATTTGATTCTGAATAACTCACGTCTAACCTTTCTCTCTTTTCCTGTTCACCAATACTATTTAAAAACGTTTGAAAATCTTTTATGTTATCTACCCCTTTTTCGTACGCACATTCTGACAGTATTATGATTGTTTACCAACTGCTCTGTCCCTTTCTCCTCCATTCAAAGTCATAGAAAAAAAGGAAGGGAAAATATCATTCCTGATACTTCCCCTTCCTCTATGCTTTACTTTATAAGGTTGTCATGTATCTCTGCATCATTGCTGCAAACTGAGCCCGGGTTGCTCCTGCTTTTGGAGAAATAATGTCGTTGCCGGTGCCTTCCACAATTCCATTATTCGCAGCCCAGCTGATTGCATCTGAATACCATTTTCCGCTCTTTACGTCAGTAAATATACTATCTAGACTGTCCGTGCTATTTGCTAAGCGATATAGAACGGTAACGAGCATCGCTCTATTGGTGTCCATATGTCCGTCAAATTGCCTGTTCCCTGTTCCCTGCATTAAGCCATGCGCAGCGCAGTACCAGGAAGCTTCGTTAAACCAATCTCTCTCATTTACATCATCGAAATAGTCGATTCTGGTAAACTCGGTATCTACGGTAACACCCCCAACAGGCATTTTAAAGCTAAAGGTTCCATCGCCGTTATCCGTGATCTCTACCGGCTTTCCGTCCTTATCTAAAACATTGGGCTTAGCTTTCTCATAGCCTTTACCCGGAGTAACAGTAATAGTGACTGTATCCCCTGCTCTTGCACGCGTCTTGTTAAATTTTATTTGACCGCCATCCTGTGTACCCTGTGTACTACCCTGTGTACTTTGATTTGCATCATTTACAGGATATGTAGGGGGAGTACTGGAACTGCTGGGAGGAGTTGTATTCTGGGTCCACTTTGCATACAAAGTAATCGTTGCTGTAATCGGTGCTGAATAGTCGAACTGATTTGTGCATTCCGGTTCTGTATACCAATCGCCGAAAGTGTACCCACAGCGGGTAGGAGGAGTCGGAGCTGAGATGGTGTCACCTGCCATACCAACGATGACTGTGTCAACCTCGCTGCCGCCTTGTGAATCAAAATTAACCCCTATCGGCACATTGTCTCCGCTCATCGCATCGCCTATTCCGATCAATACCGAAAAGTTCCTTGTTTGTCCGGGTTCAAGTATTTTGTCTTTCCATGAATATGCCATACCGGAATCACCGGAATATGTGTTTCCGGACACTTGATTAAACACATTTCCATGCCTTGAACTATAGCCTCCGAACCAATATGTATCCACATCAGTTACGCCGATTGTTCCTTTGCCGAAAAAGTTGAATTTTTGAGCCTTATTTACATACCAAATTTTATATGTTATTATTGTATATGCAATTATTGTATATACAATAATTTATTTTTGGAAAGGTTGTTATATATGAGAGAAATATCATCACGAAATAATCCTTGTTACTGTATTAACCTTAGGCGTGCGGCAAACTCCATTACCAAATTCTACGATAAAATGTTCGAAGGAACGGGTTTAACAGCGAGTCAGTTTTCCTTACTCAGCGGCATTAAATTTATGGAACCCTGCAGCAACGCGAAATTAGCCGACTATGCAAAACTAGATCGGTCTACTATAACAAGGAATTTGAAAATCTTAAAGGAAAGAGGGTATATTATCAATTCATCTAAGAATGAAAGCAGGGAGAGCCAAGTATCATTAACAGATTTAGGACAGGAAAAAATTGAGAGTTGCAGCGTCTTGTGGAATGAAGCCCAGAAAAGCATTGAAGAAAAAGTAGGCAGTGAAAACATAAAGCAACTGAGAAAATTGCTCGAATTTATAGAAAAGCTTTAAGGTGTAAACCAACTTGTACATTTCCTACAACAACTGCTAATGCCATAAAACTCAATAATAAATACCCAAGCGCTTCAAATCCCTCCGTTTTTCCAAACTCAATACGCAAGGAATAATAAATGATTATAAGCACTCCAATCAGACTTGGAAAATACCATATCCATTTTCTTTTGAAAAATCTTGAAAGCAAAAAAGACGCAAGTGCGCCTACAGCTGCAAGAACCAATAATACCATCACTAATCTATCCATAACTGTACACATCCTCTCTCATTATCCACCTCTGTCTCCACATGGCTTGGGTTGTACATTTCATCTCAATAGTTTTACTTTCATCAGGACCTCTAAGTCAAGCTTCTTCATGTTAAGGACAGCTTCGTTCACTCTCTGTACTTGTTCCTCAGAGCCTTCGAATATGATCTCCTCCCAGTTTGAGGGTAGAACCTGCCATGAGACTCCAAATTTATCTTTGCACCATCCGCAATTCTCTGCCTCGGGCACCGCCGAAAGCTTCTCCCAGAAGTAGTTTATTTCATTCTGATCCTCGCAGTTAATGATGAACGAAAAAGCCTCATTGAACGTAAAGTCCACATCATACCCGTTGTCCATTGCGGAAAAGGCAAAACCATCCAGTTTGAAAGCTGTATAGTTTACTTTTGCCTTCAGGGATACAGCTTCACCTTCCTTATATCTGCTGATCTTTCCTATTTCAGAATTTTTGAACACTTCCGCATAGTATTTGATTGCATCCTCGGTTTTCCCGCAGACATCACCGGAGAATAATAAGTTAGGTGTTATCTTCTGAATGTTCTGACCTCCCTCCACCAGCATTAACTGCCAGGATAAACCGTAACGGTCCTGAACCCAGGCATACCGTTTGGAGAACGGGTATTCTCCGAGAGCCATCATTTCTGTACCGCCCTCAGAAAGTGCCTTCCAGATTTTATCCAATTCTTCAGAAGTAGAGCATGCTACCATAAGTGATATGGTTGAATTTAACTTAAAATAAGGACCTGCACTAATCGATACGAACTCCTGACCTGCCAGTTCAAACCTCACGACTTCCGCATCATTATAAGGAGGAGGGTTTTTTATGACTTTGGTATACTCGAACTTTGACTGTTCAAAAAGGCTGGTATAGAACAGGGCTGCTTCTTTGGCTTCCTTGTCATACCACAAATGAGGAACTATCTTTTGCATATTGTTCATCTCCTTTCACTATTCTCCTTAATTATACCCCTACGTCATCAACACCACACACTAGCAATTTTTTGCTATGCAATGGCTCGACCTTTCTTGCCGATTGTCAGATTTTATTGTATACTGACCACACAAATATTAAGCATACTTATTTTCCAAAATGTACTCGCTTATGTCATCTGTAAATCACCCCAAAAAAAATAGGGCTAAAAATAGCACTTTTTCGGCCCGATTTTAGCCCCTTTTTTTGCTCCAACACCACCATATATAGTGGTTAACCTGCCTTATTTGCCCTCGGAATCACTTTTCGTCATCATTATTACGCACTCCACATGGGTTGAGTTGATGGAATTGTTGTCTGTGAGCCATTATTATAGTATCTGTTCGTGGAAACAAGTCAATGGATTTTTGGCAATTTCCCCCAAAAACAAACGTTTAAGAAAACAAATCGACTTTGTTTAATCACTCCTCATCAGCAAGAAGGCTCTCTGGCTCTCCTTTTATCCTCCGCCATGTCACAAGCTCTTCGGGTGTAAGTTTTCCTTCAATGACAATTGGCAAACCATTGTTCTGCATTATCTTCCAATACAGTGTGTCCTTCAACTGGCAACTTCCACATGTTCGAGGACCAAGCAACCCAAAATGTCCAATATCCGGCGGGTAATCCCATCCATTGTCAAATGCTTCCTTTGCGGTTATGAATTCTTTTTTACCGCAAACCTCACAGTAATGCCAAAAAGGACATTCTTTCATACTGTCAAGCAGTTCCTTCCGTTTCTTTTCCTTTTCATCCTCTAAGCGTAAACGCTCTGCTTCCTGCGCCAGTTCCCCTCTTGCCTTTTCAAGAATCTCCAGTCTTGGGGTATCCATTCTTAATATGATTTTTCCATCCACTACCTCATAAACAGTATCTATACCCTCTGCAACATTAGGAAATTCAAATTCTTTTTCTTCATTCTTATAACTCTTGAAGTTACCTTTAAGTTTTCTTTTCTTAATATTTGATTCCCATTGCAAATTGCTCGGTTGCATTACATACATTGCAATAGTGACATCTGCTTTTTTTCTGATTTGATCAATATATGCAATACGACGCTTTGCCTTGTATAATATATGCTCAACAACAACATCCCTGCCATGTGATAGTTTATCTATAATATCATCAAGAAGCATTTGGTTTGCTCGCAAAAGGCATCTAAACTGTGCTCCTAAAGGAATATATTCGGCAAAACCTGCCTCATTATATGCACGCTGTTGATAATCATAAACATTTAAAATATCTACATCTTTGCCTGTAAAGTTTTGCTCAATAAAATAGGTTTTCCCAGTGGCCGTAGCTCCAATAACAAATATTAATTTTGTCACACTATACCCCTTTCTGCAGATATTTTATTATTCCAGATCAGTAATTTTAACCTCGTTAACCTACTTAGTATATTCTCGCAATTTTAAATATTATCTTAGCAACCGTGAATATCAGCTCAAACGTCCTGAACTAGAAGTTCTCCTGACAAGCCCTTGATGCTGTTGTCTCCGACATGTTTGGCAAATCTGCCTCTTCCATCACGGACTATCTGGTTTCGTCTGATTCCTTTGATCCGGCCCACTGTTCATCACTTCTTCACAGATCCCTGAAGAAAAAAGCAGATACCGTGAATGATTCTATCGAAGGATACCTGATGACCCAGGAGCAAAAGGAACGAAAAGTAATGATTCGCTCTCATCTGGATTTCGTCCAACAAGCCATTACCAAACTAGATGAAAAGCTGGATAAGATGGTTGCTCCTTATGAAAGCACCATTAGTCTGCTCTGCACCATTCCCGGAGTTGACAGAGCCTCCGCTATCACCATCATCTCCGAGATTAGTACAGATATGCCTCAGTTTGCCAACTCCAAGCGTTTATGCTGTTGGGCGGGTCTAACCCCAGGCAGCAACGAGTCTGCCGGTAAAAAGAAATTTGTCCGAATTACACGTGCCGGTGTCTACCTCAAACCTGCATTGGTGCAAGTTGCCCATGCAGCCGTGAAATCGGACAAAGCTCCTTACTACAAAATCAAATACGAACGCCTTTGCAAAAGGAGGGGCAAAAAAAGAGCCATTATCGCTATCGCAAGGTTGATACTTACCGCCATTTTCAATATGCTTGTTACCGGCGAAGCCTGGAATCCAGGCAATTTGTACAAAATTGACATGCCACAAGAAGTGCTGTAAAAACAGAATGAGAAAGCTATTAAACAGGCTGTAAAGCTTCTCGTTTCTAATGGAGTAATAAAAATTTCTGACATTCCTGTGGCCTAAGCTAACAACTTAATAACCATTTAATTTTCAAAGGACAATAGTACCTTACAAGGTACAGTTTTAGTTGTCGATTTATATTCTGGGACGGTAACTCTGAAGTTCTGTTTTTGTATAACCCTGATTGGTATCACCTAATACATCACAGACAGCCTTAAGCTGTTGTACATCAATTACTTTATTTACCACCTAGTTATTCCTACATTGTATTTACATTAATGGTATTAAATTTAAATTCTAATTCAGATTTTAATTATACCAATTAATGCAATTTAACTTATTAAGCAAATCACTAAACTTCTTATCTATGATAAATACCTCTTCGAATATTGATATTGATTCTCGTTCACTATTATCTAGACACACTTTCCACTCAAGTTTTTGCGGATGTTAAAGAACGAATTTTTATTTATTAACTCCGGAAAGTATGTGCCTATCCATCTCTGGACTTTATTCTTAATAGTCCATGACTTCGCCAGCCATTCCTCCCGCAGGTTGCTGGCTTTCCTAAGCTCTGCGAAGAGACCTTGGGGCATGTATGGTACCATATACCCTTGTGTATCAGTCCTACTATGACTTTATCCTTGCAGTATTTGCTCCACACATTTCATATGTATGCTTTGAGCGCTCTTCTGCTGCCCGAACTATGCCCGCAATGTCGTGTCTCAGCTTTTTCTTTTCTTCATCATCATTCTCATTGCCAGGTTAAAAACGAATACTTGTACCATCCTCAAGGTTATCAATAGCAGCTATGCCACATGGCGCATCCTCATAGCCACAGTAAAACCTGAGCGTACCGAACTTTTCCTTAATCTGAGCCGACACAAAGTCAATAATTACTCCTGCTCCGGCATATCTGTCTGTAATCTGCTGACAGCAATTTCTTAAGAGTTTCTACCAGCCACCGGAGCACTCAAAGCCACAGCAGCGGTAAATGTTATGTGCTTCTTTAACGTTATTCTGCTTCATGAAGGGGAATTCCTCCTGAAGTTTAAGTTTCCATTCTTTATTCAATATTCACAATTCCTCTAGTATTTCACTTTTTATATAGTGTATTGCCTGATCAACAGTCATCCTATTCAATAACAAGAAAAAGAAAGGAATGCTGAGTTTATCCATCAATTCTGGAAGTGCGGCTGTTATGAAGTCTTCCGTCTCTAATGGCGCAACCTCATAGTAGTCATAATCAATAACGGTCGTACTTGTAAGATCATTTCCACCATCTTCTGTAATATAGAAACGCGGTGTATGGAGATGATGCGGATAATATAACTCTCCGCCAATTCCATCCTGAGCACAAGGCCATACGCAAGCATTGATAAAGTTCAATAATCTATACAGATCCGCAAGATTCTCTGCCTTATCAATCCATGACGAAGCTGTCTCAGTGTAATAAACTCTAGCTTCCATGCAGGTTTCAAAAAAATAAATACTTGCTTCCAGTGCTTCATTAGGACAACTCTTATAACCATTAAATACCATCAATATGCAGGCATCCCCGTCCCGAAGACGTTCAGAGTATTTAATTCCATGTTCCTTTAGATAAGAAACAAATTTTGCTTTAGCAACAGTCTTGTTCATAGGATCACCCGCCTTAGTATTCCTTGTTTCTCAGAACTATCACCTCTACACCGCAGGGTTCTTAGGTATTGCATTTAGAGTTCTTCATACCATCTGCTGTCTTCGCTGTCAATGTCCCGGCTCGACTCCCTGTTGTTCCCTTTCGGGAATGTCAATAACGGTGCGGCAGTATTCACTTTATGTTACCACCCGTCAGTTTGCCTGCTCTTTTCAGAGCATTCCGTAACGCTTCAGCGCATAAATTTTTCCTACACTGGTTACTGACTAAGTGGCTGCCCTACCTTTACCACTACAGGACTTTCACCTGCTAGCGTTTGCCAGCTTCGCTGGACGAACACATCAATACTACACACTCAACATAGCTCGAGTTGATGGAATTGATGGATCAATATTAAATTCTTTAATATAAATAAAATTGCTTCAAACAATTAAATTCAAATATTATCATAGTAACTTCAACATCATCGCAAATCTAAATAATTTTCCTATATCTCATTACTACCAATATGGTATTCCTGGATTAATTTATCAACCATGTATGGATACTCAAAATAACCTAGACGCCCATGTATTACTTTATTACCTATTTGAAGATAAGTGATCCATTCATCAAGATCATAATATCCGTATACCAATATTCCTCGTTCATTACCCTTTTCAAAAATTATTGTCAGGCCACCTTCACAATATCCTACGCTGTCTTTAGATAAGACGAACATATCAATAATTTTTGAACCAATAAGATACGAATTAATCGCTCCTGTTACCTTATTGTCCCGGATTGGAAGTTCACTTGCTTGAATTATTTCATCGATTTTTTCTTTAACGTCTAAAAGGTATTCACCCTTATCTAAAACAATCCTTGCACCATATGTATCTTGCCTCAAAGAATTCATGAAGTAATCCCATCCACCAATAAAAATATCTAAAAATTCTTCGGTGTTTCCCCTTTGTAGGTACCTTTTCCTGTATTCTTCTTTTGCCTTTTGCTCAGGAAAGCATAAAATATATGGTACGTGCTTATCTTTTAAACCCGCAAGAACGCGACTGTCGGATGGAATAACAAGATATTTATATTTATCCATATTCTCTAGAATTGCATTTATATAGTTATTCGGATATTCTGGATTCATTTCAAGACTAAGGTCAGCTTTTAGCTTTTCATGTTCTATTTCGCCGCTACCTATTTCAGGTAAAAGGTATTTATAAGGCATACAGACAAAGTCTTTTGCCCCTTCAACATGATTGCAAAAAAATGTTTTTCCAATTCCTGAAAATCCTGCGATTATCAATGGTTCTTATACCTCCCTCTGATATGTAGTACGCTCACATAAAACCTAAGAGCATTATTTTAATAATTTTAAATCTCACCGTTATTATTTACCCCTACTTTATCATCAAAATCAACTTTGCATGGGCGGTATTCCTTTTGTTAACAGGGGATATTCTAAACTTAAAGATATCAAGTACCGCTACTGGTTTGCGGCATTATCTTCTCACATGCGCACAGGAATGCTTCTAAATCGCCCTTTCCAATTAATACATCTCTCGCGCATTCCAAAGCCTCTTTATGCGGAATGTCATCACTTACTTTAGCATATTCCAGCCTTAATGGGTTTATATGATCGTGGTTAAAATTGCCGTTTTTGTTAATGAAATTAACCGTTACTGCGCAATCGGTAAAATCAACTACGCCGTTGAGATTAAGATTATTAAGCTTTTCTCTCTTTGCTTGATACTCCACTTCAGTCCTTTCGCATGTGACAATACCGAATTCAACTGAACTCTCAGAATCCACTACACGAACTATGTCACCTGTGCGAAACGGATACGGAATATCAATATACGCATGTTCAAAACGCCCCCTATTTTCAGTAGTGAAGATTTCCACCGGTGTCTCGCCTAATTCGTTACACCAAAAACCAAGTATATTACCTTCTATGTCATAACATATTTCTCCTAATACCATCCCTGCATCCCAAGCAAGATAATTTTCGGAACACAAGCTTTTGGGGTTGTCGTTCTCTGATAGAAGTCGAACTTTCTTCACGGAAAACGTTTCGAGGAATTTAAGCCCCCATTTCTTTGCAATTTCATGAGACTTGAAATATCCAAGGTCTATGTCCCTCATGTCTGTCTGACAATTCACATTTCGTACACCTGTTAAATGAAAGATATACCCATTCCTATTATTGATGAAAGTATCTAGTCGCCGCTTATTATATTCAAGCCTTTCATATATCTGCTTAACCAGCTCCCTGTCCTTAGACGATTTCGCAAGCTCTTCGAGCGCTTGCTCAATTTCATTCATACTTTCCTAACTATTATAAATTAAAGTCGCCTTTTCAAAATCTGAAAATTTACGTTTTTGCTCATGTAAATATTTTCGCATATCTTTTGATGGAATTAATTCAAACAATTTCATCCTCTTTTCCGGTCATTTTTCTGATATCCTATTCTGGTCATGATAAGCGTACCAATAGAAATATCACCATATTGCTTACCCAGAATCACCGTTACTTCGTACATTTTGTAGCACTCATAGTTAAGGGTTTGTTAATGTGGTTTATATTCTTGATGTTCTGAATACTTTCTTCTTTATTATATACGATTGGTAACAAAAAACATAACCATTACGGAATCATTTTGCTAAGATGAAACCGAAGTCTAAGCAAGTGCACATATTCACCTTACCTTATTAACATTGGTCTGTCAATAATGGATGGCCAGCTTCTGAAGGATAGGTTAACAATATCAAAGTATTTATCATCAATTACTTCAATATTTCTAAAGAATTCATCATTTGCGGTACAGCCTCCTGCTTCCTCTCCAATACAAATCATGATACAGGAAGGATTAACCTCTCTCATTTTCCACAGTACATTGATTGCTATTTCATCATTATATGGTGGCCAAGACATAATAATTATATCAACATGATTTAGGTGTCAAAAGCTCAAAATTGTATACAGTATGTACCTTGAAAACTTAACACAAACCTTTGGATACAGCATCTGTGGTATAATAAGTATATACATTCATATGAGCTGTGAGGTAGGAACAATGTCTTTTGTCAGAAATAATTCTCACCAGATATCCATGGATGACAGCATTTTCACTCTTACGGAAAGAGAGAGAAAATTTCTGGACAGATCCTGGGCTGCATCTTTTGCGGACAACATTTTCCCTGCAATAAACGAAGAAGATTTTTCTGTTTTATACAGCGAAAAAGCATCCCGTCCCAACACACCGGTAAATGTCATTATCGGCGCACTGATTTTGAAGGAACTGCTGGGACTCACGGATGATGAAGTACTGGAGTCCATGATGTTCGACATCAGATTTCAGTATGCACTTCATACAACCAGCTTTAAAGAGCAGCCACTGAGCGACAGGACGTTAAGCCGCTTCCGGGAACGGTGCATCACATATGAGGCAATGACCGGGATCGATCTGATCAGGAACTGCATCACCAGCCTCTCAGCACAAATAGCGGATATCATGGGGATCCATACAGGTCTGAAACGAATGGACAGCATGATGGTAGCATCCAACATCAGGAAACTATCCCGACTGGAACTGATCTATACCTGTGTGGCAAATTTCGTAAACCTTCTGTATAAAAATCAAGAGGATGTCCCTGCCGGTATGGAGCACTATAACGAAGCCGATGACCGCAATAAAGTCATATACCACACCAGGAGTATGGATATAGGTGAAAAGATGGCAGCTGTACTTGCGGACGCGGCGCTGCTGATAAAAAAGTTTGAAGGCGCATATGACGAAAGCAGTGAGTATCAGCTTCTGTTAAGGGTTGTGAACGAGCAAACCACAAAGGACGAAAGCGGCTCTTTGGCTCTTAAGGATAAAAGCGATGAAACAATGGATTCCTCTCTCCTTCAGAATCCGGCTGATCCGGATGCCACCTACCGCAATAAGGCGGGAAAACAGCATCGTGGTTATGTGGCGAATCTCATTGAAGATGTAGGTGAAAGTGCAAGCATCGTAACAGACTATAACTACCAGGTCAATAATTATAGTGACAGTCGGTTACTGAAAGAAGCAGTTGAAACCCTCGGAGAGCAGGAAAAGGTTCTCACCCTGGTTGCAGACGGCGCTTATGGAGGAGAAGAAAATACAGCCCTGGCAAAGGAAAAGAACATAAATCTTGTTACAACCAGCTTACAGGGTAAAAAGCCTGATGATATCTTTGCGGATTTCGAGTTCAGCCCGGACGGCAGGAAGGTTCTTAAATGCCCGGGAGGGCAGACACCTGCCACAAACAGTTATAACGCAAAGACAGAACAGTGCCGAATCACTTTAGATAAGAATACCTGCAACAGCTGTCCTTACAAGGACCAGTGCAAGCCCAAATTCCATAAGACAAAGACATCGCTGGTTTTATCATGGAAGACTGTATCCAGGGCAAAGCAGTTGCGTTACATGAAGTCATCTGAGTTTATAGAACTTGCAAAGCTCCGCAATGGTGTGGAATCTCTGCCATCCATTCTCAGAAGGAGATACCTTGTGGACAGGATGCCGGTAAGAGGCAGGTTGAAAACGAAATTGTTTTTCGGTTTTAAGATCGCTGCCCTAAACTTTAAGAAGCTGCTGGACTATCAATGCAGTCTGATTAAGCATGCCTTTCAACCAGTAATATGCCAATAATATATGGAGAGGCATCCGTCTATAGGGCTAATGCTCACATTGCCATCACAAAAAACTCGTTTGTGTTAAATTTTCAAGGTACATATTGTACTTTGGTTTAGCCAATAACCTTTGATTTTCCTCCAGCAGCCTCCGGTATTTTTCAAAAAGCTCATTATATTCCCATCTTTCGTTACTTCCCAATACCCATTTTTTCTTGAACCTATCCTCTCAACAATCCCTTTCTTTTTTAAGTCTGATATGTTTGCCTCAATATTTCTTTTTGATATTCCGATAATTTCAGAAAGTCTAACTGTTGTTATTCTGCTATCTTGCCTCATAAGTTCAACAATCTTCATTTGAGTTTCATTTAACCCGATGTTTATACCGATGTATATACCGATGTTTCTAGAAGTTTTTATCGGCAAACTATGCCTATTAACATTATGATCCAACTATGCTGATAATATCTCCGGTTTGTTCTTTATTTTACAAACAGTAGAAGACATAATTGTATACTTTACTGAAGTACATTTCATAGATCCTTTCCAGGTTGGCAATACCGGAAACATCTGCCATATATACACCACCTCATAAAATCCCAGGTTACTGACGAACCCCATGAATTTTCTTGTTCATGGGGTTCCTTCCGGGCTGCGACAACGGTCTCCGGTCTTTGCCAGGTTGCGTTTTTCAAACCTCTTACGGCCAAGGTGCATTCTAAGGCAAGAGCAGCAGCGCAGAAAAGGACCGGCACATAGCCTATTATGTATTATCTCATCCAGAATGGAGCATCCATTTTTACCGTTTCTATTTTGCAAGAATGATCGGGGTTGCACTGCTCATGCCAACGCTTAAAATCCTCTGCAAATTCTATGCTGGTTATATCGGATATGAATTTACAGTTGGGATATGTACATACAGCCCTATAAAAGTCAACCAACGTTCCACCTCCTGCTACACCATCTAATTCTCTGTCAGGCAGTTGATTCGAATGTAAATACTTTTTTTCTTGATCAGCCATGATTATCCTCCTTTACGTGTTTTATGCATGAACATTTATACGTTTCGGCTACCCGTCCGGCTCAAAGAAGTATAAATTATTCTACTGCTGCTCCGTGAAGTCTCTTTATACAGTTTTCGACATTAATATCTCGGTGATTTATTTCCTATTGAACTTTTCTGTTTTTCTGATTTTAATAATACAAGTTTACAGCTAACAAAACGACTAACAAAAGGTTGAAAATTTAGTTTTTTTATTGCATTTCTGAAGAAACCCTTATACTTTCCTAACGTGTCGCTACCTCTACACCGCAAGGTTCTTAGGTATTGCCTTTAGGGTTCTTCATACCGTCTGCTGTCTTCGCTGTTGATGTCTCAGCTCGACTCCCTGTTGTTCCCTTTCGGGAATGTTAATAACGGTGCAGCAGTATTCACTTTATGTTACAACCCGTCAGTTTGTCTGCTCTCTTCAAAGCATTCCGTAACGCTTCAACGCACAAATTACTTCATACGCTGGTTACTGACTAAGTGGCTGCCCTACCTTTACCACTACAGGACTTTCACCTGT
>DUPP01000069.1 GCA_012838265.1 Clostridiales bacterium | reverse complement strand
CTCCACATACATCCTGACAACTGCGCAGACCATTTAATGAACTATTCTACATAGTATTCAGTACACCTTCAACGTCATCTACATAACTGTGGTCTTCTGCTCACTTACATATCCTATCATACTTAACCTTCATAAGGGAATATAGGGAAATATTGTTTAAACGGAAGGAAAATGCCAATATTTGTAGAATGTTAAATATATACAAACAAGTTATTTACTCAGCGCTACATCGGAAGTATAAACTATGTTATGGTATTCCAGACATAGTATCCCACATTAAGCGCAATGAGAGACTTTCATGGTATAACATCAAAAATATGTAACTATCTGTCATACATAAATTGTCAATAACTGCATTCGGAGGCTGATTGGTTAAAGGAGAGTGTAAACATGCTAAAATTGCAAGAAAAGTCATTGAAATGGGCTTTGAAAAGCATACAAAAACATTTTGATACCTATGTATTCCCAATGCCATTCGAGTATGAGGCAATAAATGCTTTTCAAAACGAAGTGATTGATCATCTTAGAGGAATTGATATTTTAAATGAAGGAATACGTGATTATCGAACTGCATTAACTCCAAAAAGTGCATTGGGTTTCCGGATTTGCACCCAGTTAGATCCATTGGATTCTATAATTTCTCATGCAATAATCTATGAAATTGCTGATGAAATAGAAAGGGCTAGATTACCAAAAGCTCAAGAACAAGTATTTTCGTTTCGATTATTTCCACAAGAAGATGGAACAATGTATGATCCGGATTATGACTGGAACACTTATCTAAATAAGGCAAATAGAATCATTGAACAAGAGGATTATTCATATGTACTTGTGACAGATATATCAGATTTTTATCCAAGTATTTACTTGCATAATATTGAAACATCCTTATTTGAAGCTGTTAGAGCTAGTGGTAGATCAAGTCATGTACAGGTACTCATTAATTACCTTAAAGCTATGCACTTAAACCAGACTCATAAAGGAATTCCAGTTGGCCCTCAGTTTTCAAGACCAATTGCTGAACTTGTACTCGACGATATTGACAGACAATTAGTATCTAATGATATATACTTTATTAGATTTGTTGATGATTATTTATTATTTGCTAAATCGGAAATAGAGGCTTATAGAAATTTAGCTTTTCTTGCACAGGTATTATATGATAATAGAAATTTAAAGTTGAATGAAAAAAAGACCGAAATTTTGACAACCGAACAGTTTAAAAAGAAGTTTTTAAAGAAAAATACAGATATTGAACGAGAAAGTATAGTTAATAATTTAAATGACTTGTTAGAAGAAATGGGAATTAGTACAGATCCTTATGAAGACATTGATTTGGATGATCTAGACGATGCTAGTCTAGAAAAAATTAAAGCTTTAAACCTAGAGTTAATCCTAAACACAGAATTGGAGAAAAAAGAACCAGATTTGTCTCTGCTCTCCTTTTTAATCGCAAATTTTGCTCGTATTGATAATACAAATGTAGCTCAAATAATTCTAGATGATGAAAATATATGCAAATTATTCCCGAAGCTAAGAACGATTATAAACTATCTTGAAAGAGTTAGAAGTTTTTCAAATAAACAAAAACTTGAAATAGGTGATAAAGTCTTAAATCTTGTTACTTCATCTTTCATTGGACAACTCGAGTTCAATAGAATGTGGTTTTTAAACCTGTTTTCGAAAAGTACAGAATGGGACCATGAAACAAAGTTTGAGGAACTGCTTAGAAAGTATAATGATCCACTTACCAAAAGAGAGTTGTTATTAGCATTAGGACGTGCTTCTAATATTAGATTTTATAGAGCCAATAAGAATTCGAGCTTAGATGACAACTGCTGGACTAGAAGAGCTTTTATTGCAGGAATAAGTTGTTTGCCAGAACCAGAACGCACTCCATGGTTTAAAGCAAGGAGTTTAAGATCCCGAGACTTTCTCGACCGAATTTTAGAAAAATGGGTAGAAAAGAATCATTTTTAAAGTAGTTGTTCTCAATGGATAACCAACAAATCATTGTCGCGAACAGTTGATAGCGCCACCTTACTAAAAGTGGGACACAGTATTTAATAATTCGACTTGAATAAAAAGATTGGATTCATTAGTTTCTCAATGAAAAGATTCAAAGAGCTAGCACGCCCACATCAATATGACTAAGATAGTGATTATCTAAGTCGTATTTCCGTCAGTAACACTAGACATTACCGGCAATGGGCAAAAGACACATACATCCCGTGGGCTAGAAATATATATAAAGACAAGGGGACGGTTCTCTTGTCTGCTTTGAGTCTTCCCGACCTTCTTATTTCCGCTCGTCACCCGTTGCCCTAAAGACGCAAAATAATCATTTGGCTTTTACATAAAGATAAAATGGTATAATAATGTATATAATTATGCTATATTAATGATACGCAGATAAATCATAAGAAGAGATTATTGTGCCACATATTAGACCAATTACAGTATTAAGAAATACTAATGAGATCTCAGAGTTGTGCCATAAACTGGCTGAACCTATTTTCATAACTAAAAATGGTTATGGTGACCTGGTCATTATGAGTATTGAGACATACGAACGTAAACTTGCTCTCGTTGAAGTCTATAAGAAACTTGCTGAAGCTGATGCCCAAATTAAAGAGGGGGTTCCTCTGCTTGATGGGGACAAGGTACTTAACGAAGTGAGGAGTAAGTATGTCGGGAAAAAGGTATAGCTTGAAATTTACTCAAAAAGCGTATGAATATTGCGTATATTGTATAGAGCCATGAAATATCAAGACCTGCTTTAGACTGAGGTACCCGAGGATAAATAAATAATAGGGACGGCTTGCTTATATATCGCATAACCGTCCCTGTGGCTTCAATGCCATCTCTATCTTTAGACACGAGAACCGTCCCCGTGTCTTTTATTTATTTAGAAAGTTTTCTATTTCGTATTCTTCAAGTTTTCCCTGGTACCAGGAATGAAACTCAAGCTGTACTTTACCTTCAAACAGAATTTCTTCAATCTGCTCCTTGCTTTGTTCGAAGTCTGCCTCCCGGGCTTCCTTTTTATCATCCACTTTTATAATATGGTACCCGAACTGGGTTTTAACCGGCTCACTTATGCTGCCCGCCTCCATCGAAAATGCAGCCTCTTCAAACTCTGGAACCATTTCTCCCCTTTTCACTATCCCAAGGTCTCCGCCATAGTTCTTGTTTGCT
>DUPP01000068.1 GCA_012838265.1 Clostridiales bacterium | reverse complement strand
TTTGGTATGCACTGAAAACTAAAATATTCAAAAACAATCCAACGATGGGGTCACCGTTGGATTAAAATAAATTTATTTATTTTATTTTACTTGAGAACTCTACACCACAACATTTGACATAGAGCCATTTTATTTTACTTGAGAACTCTACACCACAACATTTGACATAGAGCCTAAAAAAAACACCCAATGGGTGTATTTTTATTACCTTTTTTATGCCAGCAATGGCTTGCCAGCATGTCTTATTATATAAAAGACGCTGAAATTTATATTTCAACGCCTTTATCATTAATCATTTCAAATTAATTCTCTATTTTATTTTTCTATTTTAAAAAATAATTTTCCATGAACAGCTTAATATCATCTTCAACAGTTCCGATACCTGATATTCCAAAATTCTCAACTAGAACTTTTGCAACATTTGGTGAGAGGAATCCGGGAAGAGTAGGACCAAGGTGAATATTCTTTACACCTAAATACAGCAGGGCTAACAGAACAATAACAGCTTTCTGTTCATACCAGGCAATATTAAAGGCGATAGGCAGCTTATTTAAATCATCTAGCTCAAAAATTTCCTTGAGTTTTAAAGCGGTAACGGCAAGGGAATAAGAATCATTGCACTGACCAGCATCCAAAACTCTTGGAATTCCTCCGATATCACCTAAATCAAGCTTGTTATATCGATATTTAGCACAGCCGGCTGTCAATATTACTGTATCATCAGGAAGATTACTTGCAAATTCAGTATAGTATTCTCTTGATTTCATTCTCCCGTCACAGCCTGCCATAACAAAGAACTTTTTGATAGCACCCGACTTGACTGCATTTACTATTTTATCAGCTAGTGCGAAGATTTGCTCATGTGCAAAACCGCCTACTATAGTGCCACTCTCAATCTCATCTGGTGGGTCAAGGGTTTTCGCCAATTCTATGACTTGTGAGAAATCCTTTTTACCGTTTTCATCTGCTGTAATATGTGTACAGCCTGGATAACCAACAGCCCCCGTCGTAAATATTCGAGATTTAACCTCCTCACTTCTTGGGGGTACGATGCAATTAGTAGTGAAAAGTATAGGTCCATGGAAGGAAGGAAATTCATCGAGTTGTTTCCACCAAGCGTTGCCATAATTGCCCACAAAGTGCGGATATTTTTTGAAAAATGGATAGTAGTGAGCGGGAAGCATTTCGCTGTGGGTATAAACATCAACACCACTGTCTTTAGTTTGCTCTAACAGTTGTTCCAAGTCGTTTAGATCATGCCCGGATATCAAAATAGCGGGATTTTTCCTCACACCAATATTTACTTCAGAAATCTGTGGATTTCCATACCTTTCAGTATTTGCTTGATCTAAAAGAGCCATTACAGATACTCCATACTGACCTGTTTTCAATGTTCTTGCAACCCAATCATCTACTGTTAGAGAATCATCTAAAGTAGCAGCTAAAGTATCATATATGTAGTCAGTAATCTCATCACTGTCTTTGTTTAAGTTAATTGCATGATGCAAATAAGCAGCTATACCTTTCAACCCATATATATTCATCTCTTTCAAAGACCGAATATCTTCGTCCTGTGTTGAGAGTACGCCAACACCTTCAGCCTTTTTCAATTTCTCTTCAAGGCTGCCGGCTTGAAAGGTAGCAGCATCATGATAGTTTTCTGATGTCCCTTTTGATTTCAATGAATCCCTTAGTGAGATCATTTCATCAATTTTCTTTTCCAAGGCTGCACTATCGAAGTTTACATTGGTTATAGTCATAAACAGACTTTCAATTACCTTGTGATTAACCTCGCTGAGTTCTTTTACATCCAATTTATCTTTTTTAATAATATCAGCGATTCCTTTTAAGGTGTAGATCAAAAGATCCTGCAGCTTAGCAACATCTTCAGTCTTGCCGCAGACGCCCCTAACATTACAGCCAGTGCCTTTTGCTGTTTCCTGACATTGATAACAAAACATCATGTGTTCGCACCTATTCCTTTCTACTAATGATTAAATATAATTTGAGTTAATTAACAGGAACATAATATAATAACTTTTCTATCTTGTCTGTTGCATTTGTCACTAATTCTAAATAAAATTTTAACAAAAATTTTAATACCATAGATTTCTCTTTTATAACTGAAAAACACTTTTACACCATGTTTAGAGGGGCAAATTAACGATATCTAAAAAAGGGGCATGCAGTGATGCGACCCCTTTTTTATATAATTAACTGTTTACTCGAGTGATTTTATAACAGTTGACACCCTTATATTCTTACCTTAGATAAGAATTAAGAAGGGTAAGTCAATAAAAGGAACCTCTTCATCACCAGTGAAGATTGGTTCTCAATCGTATTATTGAAATTTTATTTACACAGCACAGTATGAGAAAAAAATTGCACTATATATCAGCCTTCCATAAACCATGAAGATTGCAATATTCAAAGGCAGCTATAGCAGTTTCACCATTGCTCAGGGCGAATTCCGCTATTGGATCTTTGCCAACTTCCAGATATTTGAACTGGCCTCCGAGATTTGTATAAAGATAGATCCAGGCAATATAATGTTCGGGTACCATTGGATGTAACACACTGCCAACTTGTATGGTTACCTTGCTTCCATCTACTTTAACATCAGGCACATGCTTTTCATATGATCCATCAGAAGTACCGGCAACGAGTTCTGTCATTTCATCCCCACAGCAGACTACTGGCACTCCGGATTCTTCCAACAATGTCATAAGGTTTCCACAATGTTCACAAAGAAAAAATTTTGGCTCTTTACTCATAATTATTACTCCTTTCGTTACTAAATCATAATGAGTTAAAATAATTATACCACGTTATTCATATCTCAAACTAATCAAGATAATTTAGTAACAATAATTTTCGGGGTATAAAAAAATGCAGATAAGATAATATCTACAGTCGAAATATTTCTATTTCAGAGTTATAAACATGCTTATTGACAGATTTGGAATACTAACGTAGAGTAAGATTAACTATAATCAGATTGAAAATCAGATTAAAGAAAGGAAACAGAATGGATAAAAGCAACCAGGTACTATTAGAGGAATCTATTCGCGGAGATATAGCCCAAATGTACGCTGAATCCCACACCTTTAATGGGTTGATGAAACCGGAATTAATAGAATGCAGCTATGAAGAAAAAAGTATTACAGCTGCCTTTCCTGTCATGGAGTGGCAAAAAAACCGTGCAGGATATATGCACGGAGGGCTAATAGCATCTGCATTTGATATTACGATGGGCTTGCTATCACGAGGCCTTGCTCTCCAAAAAAATGCAGCCACCATTATGCTGGATACAGTATTTATCAGGCAGATTCCAGTCGGCGACACTTTTATCGTTAAAGCCAAGGCCAATCATGATGGCAAAACGTTAACCCATCTTTACGGCGAAGGATTTATAAAAAGCACAGGAAAGATAGCAGCAACTGCAAAATGCTCATATTATTTTGAAAGGAAACAACGGTAATAGTTAAATATGAAACTTAAGCTTTAAAATCCTGTCTTCAGTACCGATATATTCGAGTCTCAGTGATGGCGGGATTTTTTTTGCACTATCTAAAGTGTCAATATCAATTGTAATACTGTCTTTATCAACTTGGAGGAAATCAAGCTTTGCCATTTCAGCTGCAAGTTGAAGATAGCTTCCCTTCAAGCCCACAGCTTTCAAAGCCATACTTTGCATGAGATTCCCTCTAGAACGCACATCTTCCTTAAATGAAAACTGTAATTGATGTACCTCATCATAAAAAGCGAATCGAGTAACGTCTAGCATATACTTAGCGCTTAGCCTGCCGAGCTGTTTTGCGTCGATATCAAGATCTAGAATTATTGAATTATGTTGGAATGAGATCAGGTAATCATTCAGATAAGGATCTGCCTTGTCTATGATCTGCATTTTAAGGTCATGGTTTATAACGCTGTCAGGGATTGCAATTATTCCTTTTTCAATGTCTTCGGGTTTAAACTTATCAAGTATTGAAAATATCATATTTTTATTTCTGAGTAAAAATCCAAGAAAATTCTTTAAACCAGCATCTGTCATCTGTATCACCTCTCGATAAAATTCATGTGCGGGAATAACGCTGTTACCTGCCACCCGAATTATTTTTAATATAATTATTTTTTAGTATAATTATTTTCAGCATAATTATTGTACCATAGATAAATCGTCCTTAGTCCATAAAGTTAGCAAAACAATGTCTTGTGAAAATTTGCAGTGCTTTGAAGAAATTACATAAAAATCTACATTTATCATGTTTGTTTTGTCGAAAAATTTCTTAAAACCATTGATTTTAAATATTACAAATGATACAATACATAACTGTCTAATTTAGTTTATTACTGTTTCAAAGTAGAAAGGTTGTGGAATTGGAAAAGGTATTATTACATGGATTCAACAATTTAACTAAAACCTTATGTTTCAATATGTATGATATCTGCTATACGAAAACGGTTGAAGACAGAAGGGCTTATATAGAGTACATTGATGAGCAGTACAATGCAGAGAAATTAACTGAAATACTAAAAAATGTTACGGAAATTATCGGGGCTAAAATTTTAAGCATTGCAGTTCAGGATTATGAACCGCAGGGATCTAGTGTCACGATGATGATTTGTGAAGGGAGTTCTCCTCCGGAATCAAAGGTTCAGCTTTCTAATCCTTCTGTTGTTGGTCACTTAGATAAAAGCCATATTACAGTGCATACTTACCCCGAATATCACCCAGATGGAGGAGTTTGTACATTCCGTGCAGATATCGATGTATCTACCTGTGGGGAAATATCACCTTTAACGGCATTGAACTATTTGATTGAAAGCTTTGAGACTGATATTATGACTATGGACTATCGGGTCAGGGGCTTTACCAGAGATATTACTGGAAAGAAGATGTTCATGGATCATAAACTTACTTCGATTCAAGATTATATCAGACAGGATATAATCGATAAGTATTCAATGATTGATGTAAATGTTTTTCAAGAAAACATTTTCCATACTAAATGTAAACTGAAAACTTTTGACTTAGACAATTATTTCTTTAATTTTTCTGTTAAGGATATTTCAGTTGATGAAATAAATATGATTACTGCAAAAGTAAGAAAAGAAATGGATGAAATCTTCTATGGCAAAAATTTGCCGTAAGATTTAGGGATTGGAGGAAGTATATGTTAATAAAGAATAATGATATTTGGTTTTCCGAATACTATGCAGAAGATGATGTAAAGTTGTCTCTTAAAATCTCTGAAATTCTGCATACAGAACAGACTCCTTTTCAGAAGCTCCAGATATTTCGTAATGATACATTCGGGGTTTTTATGGTTCTTGATGGCTACACTCAGGTTACGGAAAAGGACGAGTTTATTTACCATGATATGATATGCCACCCTGCTTTTTGCGTTAATCCTGATATAAAAAAGGTTTTAATTATAGGAGGCGGGGACGGTGGAACAGTAAGGGAAGTATCTAGATATAAGACAGTTGAAAAAATTGATATGGTAGAGATAGACGAAGCAGTTGTTAGGGCTTGTCAGAAGTATTTGCCGCTCACTTCTTCGGTGCTAGATAAGGAACCTAGATTGAATTTGATTTTTGATGACGGATTGAAGTTTGTAAAGGAAGCACCAGAAGGAGCCTATGACCTAATACTAGTCGACTCTACAGATCCCGCAGGTCCCGGAGAAGGACTGTTTACAGTAGGATTCTATGAAGACTGTTATCGGGTACTCAGTGACAAAGGAATATTGATTAACCAGCATGAAGGTGCATTTTATGATAGTGATGTAGAAGAAATGAAAAAGGCTCATGTAAAAATAAAGAAGACCTTCCCCATTGCAAAGGTGTTCGGCTATACTTTGCCGACCTATGCTTCTGGATACTGGTATTTCGGATTCGCATCCAAATCACTTGACCCAGTAGCTGACATGAAACCTGAGGTATGGAAACAGTTTGGATTGAAGACCAAATATTATAATATAGATTTACACAAGGGAGCTTTTGCGCTGCCAAATTATGTACAGGATATACTTGATTCTGTGTCAATCTGACAATAAGCAGTTAATCGATAGCGGAACAAATAATAATTATCAAATATAAATAAATATTTATCAGATATATCGGAAAAATAATAAGCACCGTTCTAATGAAGAACGGTGTCTTTTGCATTGTAGACTAATTCCTTATTAGTAGATATTTAAAAATAGTGTTTAATTAATAGTAAATTACTTTTTAAACAGGGTAATGAATTAACGAATACTTGATTGACTGTAAAGGATTCATAATGTAAAATATGTAATATTATGAATCCACCTTGTTTAAAGCTGCCAAATAAAGTATTTTTATTTTTACGTCAAATTAGTATATAAAACTAAAATAAGATGAATGGAGGAGAACATGGCAAAAGTAAAAATTACCGAAACAATATTAAGAGATGGCCATCAATCGATGATCGCGACCAGGATGACAACTGAAGAAATGGTTCCTATATTGGAAGTCATGGATGGTATTGGTTACCACGCAATGGAAGTATGGGGAGGAGCAACCTTTGACTCTTGCTTAAGGTTTTTAAATGAAGACCCATGGGATCGTCTTCGAACCATCAGAAAAATAGTGAAGAACACAAAACTGCAAATGCTATTAAGGGGACAGAACCTTTTAGGATATAAGCACTATGCTGATGATGTAGTAGACGAATTTGTAAATAAAGCTATCAGCAACGGAATCGATATTATACGAATATTTGATGCATTAAATGATACAAGAAACCTTAAGAAAGCAATAGAAGCCACAAAGAAATATGGCGGAACAGCACAAGGGGCAATTTCATACACAATTAGCCCCGCCCATACGAATGAAGTATTCGTTAATCTTGCCAAAGAAATTGAACAGATGGGGGCAGATTCCATCTGCATTAAGGACATGGCGGGTTTATTGAGTCCGTACAATACGTATGAGTTGGTCAAGCAGATAAAGAGTGAGGTAAAGATACCTCTTGAACTTCATACTCATGCAACTAGCGGAATGGGCAGTATGACGTACTTGAAGGCTGCTGAGGCAGGGGTGGACATTATAGACACTGCTCTCTCACCGTTTGGAGAAGGAACATCACAGCCTTCGACAGAACCTCTGGTTTATACCTTCAAAGGAACTGAGTACGATACAGGTCTTGATATGGATTTGCTAAATAAGGCAGCTGAATATTTCAGACCAATACGTGAGAAATATATTGAATCAGGGCTTATGAATCCAAAACTGATGGGTGTTGATATTAACACATTGATTTATCAAGTGCCTGGCGGAATGCTGTCAAATCTTGTTTCTCAGCTGAAGCAGCAGAATGCCATGGATAAGTTTGAAGAGGTACTTCAAGAAGTACCTAGAGTCAGAGAAGATTTGGGCTATCCTCCGCTCGTAACACCAACGAGCCAGATCGTAGGAACACAGGCTGTTATGAATGTATTATCAGGTGATAGATATAAAATTGTTCCAAATGAAGTTAAGCAGCTTGTTAGAGGCATGTATGGAAAAACAACTGTGCCTATAAAGGATGAAATTGTTAAGAAAATCCTAAGAAAAGGTGAAGTAATCACTTGCAGACCAGCAGATCTGATTGAGCCTGAGCTTGAAAAAATAAGAGAAGAAATAGCAGAATATATCGAGCAGGACGAGGATATCCTTACAAGAGCTCTGTTCCCACAGCCAGCTCTCGAATTCTTCAAAAAGAGAAAAGCTGATAAAGAGAAATAGATTATAGATAACTTCAATCAAATAAAACAAGAGGACTGGCCATCAGGCTAGTCCTTCTTTAAGATTTACTATTAGTTCATTTAAGGTTATGTTTAAGGTTTATTATGTTCAGCAGTCCGATTCCGATTTTTTATTTTTATCCTTGCGTCTCCATTCTGAGAATTTTCTGGCAAACGTAGCCAATGAAAAATCATCATCTGCTACTAGAGGACCTGCTAGTTCAAATTTGCATAGAAAACATCTCGGAACCTTTTCTTGTTCCAAACTCTCTTTTATGCAGGAATCGCAGCCTGCCGGCTCAAACCCAGGCATTGCATATTTTGAGTCTTTATTTGCTGGGCAATAAGGCGAATTAAACATAGAATTATTTGTTGACATTAAAATCACGCTCCTTATACATTGTTGTCTATATGTTATTAAATACCCGTTTGATATAGTAATACCCGTTAAATAACAATATAATCGCGTGATTTTTTAATATTATACTTCTTCTATCAAGTAAATTCCTTCGTAATGTCCCAAACGTTCTATAGCTTCGGCGTGTTTCATTCCTTTAGGAATTTTAATCGTCATATGATATCCAATCCCGCCGGATGCAACATGGCCGTATCGATTCAAATAGGAATTGTAGATTTCGATTCCCTGCTCAACAACGAACTTTTGATATTCCTTGAGCTGTTCCAAAGAATTCAATTCCACATATATATCCATGATGCGGGAAAGCTCATAAAAGAAACTTTCTATATTTTTCAGGAACCTAAGCGCAATAAAAACTAAAAGACCAGAAGCAATCGCTCCAGAATAAAATCCGATACCCAAAGCCAATCCAATACATGCAGAAGCCCACAAACCCGCTGCTGTTGTAAGGCCTTTTATCTTTTGCCCCCCGCCAGTTACAAGTATAGTTCCAACCCCCAGAAAGCCTACACCAGTAATTACCTGAGCACCAAGTCTGGATGGGTCTGCCGGGCTGTACAAACCTGTTTCACAGATATATTGATTGGTTAGCATGGCAAGAGCGGCTCCAACACAAACGAGTATATGGGTCCTGAACCCTGCAGGACGTCTTGTTGTACCTCTTTCTAAACCGATTATGCCGCCGTACAGGACAGCTAGAAAAAGCCTGAAAGCTACAGAAAAAATATTGACATCGTAAAAGTAGCTGGGTAAGGACATAGATTATCCTCCTCTCATATAGTAATATTTTCAAAGAAAGTACCAATAAACAAAAAACTATAGACATTTTTTATTCTACATTGTACCACATTTTAAATTAGTATGTTACAATTAAACAAATTTTAATTTTAAACCAAAGGCGGGGTTTAAGCGTGTTTCGTGAAATTAAAAAAAGGAAAATCATACTGGATTACAGAAAACCTTACACCGATGAAGCAATAAGGTTAATTAACGAAATTAATCAGGTTGATTGGATATTTACCTCTATGAGACTTGATGGCAGTAATATCTCAAGAGATAATGTTCAAAGAATCGTGAAGGGTGAATTTGTTGTGGATGTTAAGGTTAATGACCATTCAACCATAACAAATTATCAGGAAGCAATCAGGTATACATATAGCATTGTTGGAATGAAAGCTGAACTGGATGAAAAGGACCTTTTCAATTATTATAAAATCCTCTCGAATAACGAAACACAGGGATATCGGAGAACAAATCCGATTCTTTTATCATTAGACTATAATCCTCCTCACCCTAGCGAGATAGAGGAACAGATGGAGCTTCTGTTCCAATGGATACGAGAGAATGATTTTCAAAATAACCCGATTCTTAAAGCTGCATATCTGCATAATAAAATAATTGAGATTTACCCGTATGAATCTTATTCTGAATCAATTGCACGAATGGCAATGTACTCTGAATTGATAATAAATGGATACCCCCCAGTTCTGCTGAATTTAAGTGAATCTGAATATTACGACGCAATAAGAAGCTATCTAAAAAAAGAAAAGATCCAGCCCATGTACAATCCTTTAGAAAGGGCGGTATACAACAAGCTGGAAGTTATGATGCAATTGACTGCGGATCAAGCCTGAATCATATCATTATAAGAAAGCATTATAAGAAATCATTATTAGAAAGCATCTGTTTAACACTTTCAAAAGACGTGGAACCTTTTGATTTTTTAGCATTTATACAGGCGCGAATATCAATTTTTTCATAGATGTCAGCTTCAAATTTCTCTGAAAAGCTCTTCAATTCTTTCAGCGACAATTCTTCGATAGATTTGTTACGTTCGATACAATAGAGTACAATTTTGCCGATGATCTCATGGCAATCTCTAAAGGGTAATCCTTTTGACACCAAATAATCTGCTGCATCCGTTGCATTCATAAATCCATATTTTGCAGCTTGCTCCATTACATCGGCATTTATTTTCATAGAAGTAATCATTTGAGTGAATATTTCAAGAGAGGACTTTATCGTATCCACTGCATCAAAAACAGGTCGCTTGTCCTCTTGCATATCCTTATTGTATGCGAGAGGCAGTCCCTTCATAATGGTAAGCAGCGCCATAAGGTCACCGTATACACGGCCTGTTTTGCCGCGTATTAATTCAGCCATGTCCGGATTTTTTTTCTGCGGCATAATACTGCTGCCAGTGCTGAAGGCATCATCCATTTCGATAAACCCGAACTCAGAAGAGCTCCATATGATTAGTTCCTCACAAAAACGAGAAAGGTGCATCATAGTTATTGAGCTGCAGCTTAGGAATTCAATGGCAAAATCCCTATCACTTACTGCATCCATTGCATTTTGGCAAATCTTTGAAAAACCAAGCTGTTCAGCCAGATAATCCCGGTCTGTATCATAAGTAGTTCCGGCCAGTGCCCCCGACCCTAGAGGCATAGTATCTGTTGTATCGAAACAGTTTTGAAAGCGCTTAATATCGCGTCTGAACATTTCTCTATAAGCCAACAAATGAAAAGCCAGAGTGACAGGTTGTGCTCTTTGCAGATGCGTATAACCGGGCATTACGGTATTTTGATTATTTTTTGCGATATTAACCAGCGAGTTATTGAGGTCTTTTATTAAATCTATGATTGTCAAGATCTCTTCTTTTAAATAAAGGCGTATATCCACTGCAACCTGGTCGTTTCTGCTTCTTGCAGTGTGAAGCTTTTTCCCAATAGGACCCAGTCGCTCTGTCAGTATGCTTTCGATATTCATATGGATATCTTCTTGCTCTATTGTAAATTCTATTTTCCCTGACTCAATATCATTAAGTATATCAAGCAAAGAGGACTCTATTGCCAGAGCCTCTTTTACACTTATAATTCCTTGCTTAGCTAGCATCTTAGCATGGGCAATACTGCCAGTAATGTCCTGCTTATATAATCTTTGATCGATGTCAATTGAGGCATTAAACTCCTCAGCCAACGAATTCTCAGCTTTTGAGAACCTCCCTTTCCATAGCTTCATCGTTTTATACTCCTTGTTATACTCCTTATTATACTTCTTGTTCTTTTTGCTTCATTATAGCTCTTATTTTCATCGGCAGCGAGAAGAGATTGATGAAACCTTCTGCATCCTTTTGATTGTATACTTCGTCTTTACTGAAGGTAGCAAATTCCTCGCTGTAAAGGGAATAATCTGATTTGGAAGCTACCGGCATGCAATTCCCCTTGTAAAGCTTCATTTTTACAGTTCCGGTTACAAATTTCTGTGTGGAATCTACGAAGGCATCCAGGGCTTCTTTTAGGGGAGTGAACCACAGACCATCATATACCAGCTGTGCATACTTTTGTCCCACAATATTCTTGTACGCCAAGGTATCGCGATCAAGAATCAATTTTTCAAGGCTAGCATGAGCCTTATAAAGTATAGTACCTCCTGGAGTTTCATAAACACCTCTTGATTTCATGCCAACGAGACGGTTTTCAACGATGTCGATGGTTCCCACAGCATTTTCTCCGCCAATTTTGTTTAATTCGGTGAGCAGCTCCAATGCAGTCATTTTATTCCCATTAATACCTACCGGTATACCCTGTTCAAAGTCTATGTCAATAAAGGTTGGCTGATCAGGTGCTTTTTCCGGTGGCACACTCATAACGAGAATGTCATCAAGATGCTGGTTCCATGGACTTTCAAGATTACCGCCTTCATGACTGATATGCCATATATTTTGGTCTCTGCTATAGATTTTCTCTTTCGATTGGGCAATCGGAATATTGTACTTCTCTGCATAGTCCAATAGGTCTTCCCTGGATTTAAAATCCCAGGTTCTCCATGGAGCAATGATTTGAATTGTCGGGTTGAGAGCTTTTATAGTAGCTTCAAAACGCACCTGGTCATTCCCCTTGCCGGTGCAGCCGTGAGCTATGTAAGAAGCACCTTCCTTTTCAGCGATTTCAACAAGCTTTTTTGCCATAAGAGGTCTAGCCATAGAAGTGCCAAGTAAATAGTCATTTTCATAAATAGCACCCGCTTTAAGGGTTGGCCAGACATAGCCAGTGATAAACTCATCCCGTATATCTATGACGTATGATTTGGATGCTCCCGTTTTATAAGCTTTTTTCTCTACCTCTTTAAAATCTTCAACCTGCCCTACATCACAGCAGACTGTGATTACTTCGTAATCGCAATTTTCCTTGAGCCAGGTCAAGATAATAGAAGTGTCCAAACCTCCAGAATAAGCCAATACAACTTTCTCTTTAGCCATTTTATTATCCTCCTTTTCGGATATTTATTTAAAAATTTATGTTTTCAGGACTTGAGATAATCATTTTTTTTACGGAAAAAGTATATCATTCGATTATAGAGATGGCAAGAAAAAATTAATAATTATACACATAATATTATAATTATTCACAAACAATAATACGCTGTCATAATATCTTAGTTTACTTTAATATATTTTTTTAATATAATGATACTAACTTGAGGGGATGGAGGGAAAACTTTGAATATAAATCAGATCATAGATGAATTATCGTTACAAATAGATAAAACAAGAATGATTCTAGATGCTCCTATGAAGGAGTATACTTCATTTAAGACAGGCGGCACAGCCGCACTTTTAGTGAAACCGGACAGCTCGGATGAATTATCGTATGCATTAAGGGTATTAAAAAATCACGAAATTGCTCATCTGGTAATCGGCAATGGCACCAATTTACTTGTAAAGGATGCGGGATACAACGGTGTACTTATTAAAATTGGAGAAGCATTTCAGGAAATCTCAGTGTTAGGAGAACGCATAGAAGCAGGAGCGGGAGCTTCGCTTTACGCAGTTGCAAATGAAGCTTGCAAAGCATCTTTGACTGGTTTTGAATTTGCGTCTGGTATTCCGGGCACAATAGGAGGTGCAGTATTCATGAATGCAGGAGCCTATGATGGGGAAATTTCTCAAATCATTGAAAGCGCGGAAATACTATCTGCAGACGGAACTCGAGTTTTCACAATGGAAAAGGATGACTTGAATTTGTCATATCGCAGCAGTATCCTCCAAAGCACCGGAGACATTCTTTTAAAGGCAACTTTCCGTTTGACCAAGGGTGACCATAAAAAAATTTCTGACAGGATGAATGAATTGGCAATGAGAAGAAGTGAAAAACAGCCGTTGGATTATCCCAGCGCTGGGAGCTTTTTCAAAAGACCAAAGGGCCATTTTGCGGGTAAGTTAATACAGGATGCAGGACTACGGGGCTTAACTGTGGGAGGAGCGCAGGTATCTACACTCCATGCAGGCTTTATAATCAATACTGGTTCTGCAACAGCATCAGACATCATCAATTTGATGGAAATTGTGCGGAGCACCGTTTATGAAGAGTCCGGAGTTTTGCTGGAGCCGGAAGTTAGGATTATAGGGTAATAATAAAGTCAGGAGAAAAGCAGTGAAGCAAGAACAAGATAGAGATTCAAAACGATATCGGCTGAGTTATGATATCCATACTCATACCACATTTTCTCACGGAAAAGGTTCGATTGAAGATAACGTAATAGCAGGTAAATCAAAAGGGCTTAAGGCGATAGGAATTTCAGATCATGGACCGGGGCATTTAACGTATGGTGTTAAACGTCGCAACATTTCCGTTATGCGAAAAGAAGTAGATCGTTTAAAGCTGCTTTATACTGATATAGATATACTACTTGGGGTTGAGGCGAATATCATCAATTTATCTGGAAAGCTGGATGTTACTGAGGAGGAAATAGGTCAATTTGATTATCTCATAGCAGGCTATCATTACGGAGTTCTTGGAGAAAAACCGATGCAATCCATAGGGCTTCATTTGCAGAATTATATACTTAGCGGATTGCTGAAAATGAGCACAAAAAGACAGAAGGCACTGAATACAGAACTAGTAGTGAGAGCCATTTATGAAAATAATATAAAAATATTGTCACATCCTGGGGACAAAGGTGTATTTGACATTAGGGAGATTGCTCTTGCATGTGCAGATAGGGGTACGCTGATGGAAATCAGCACATGGCATGATTGGCTTACAGTTGAAGGAATCAAAGAAGCTGCACGCACGGATGTCAGTTTTGTGATTGGTAGCGATGCACATACACCTGATAGAATAGGTGATTGTCAGGGTGCAGTGAGCCGGATTAAGGCTGCTGGACTAGACTTTGAAAGAGTTACCAATTTGATTGTGGAATAAAGGTTTCATGCAATGAATAGGAGAGGTTTGTAGCAATGGATGTAATTATTGTAACCGGACTATCCGGAGCAGGAAAAAGCCAGGCAATCAACTGTATTGAAGATTTGGGGTATTATTGCATAGACAATATACCGCCAGCTCTGATCAAAGATTTTATGGATCTTATCATGCGGGACAGGGTAATGATTGATAAAGCAGCCTTTGTGGTAGATATAAGAGGTGGAGAATTCTTCGATGATTTGAAGGTAACCCTTTCGGAACTTAAAAACATTGGGATGAAGTTTAAAGTAATGTTTCTGGAAGCCTCAGATGAAGTTTTAATCAGAAGATTTAATGAAACCAGAAGAACCCATCCCCTTGCCTATGCAGGAAACACCTTGAAAGGTATCAATAAAGAGCGAAAAAGGTTAGAGGAAATAAGAAAAATTGCAGATTATGTTATTGATACATCTAACATGAAAACAGCTCAATTAAGTGAGGAAATAAAGAAGCTGCTTAAGACGGGAGAAGGAGAGGCGAACTTTACTATAAGTATTCAATCATTTGGATATAAAAATGGAATCCCTCTGGATGCGGATATGGTATTTGATATGAGATTTATTCCCAATCCATTTTATGTAAAAAGTATGAAAAAGCTAACAGGTAATAATAAGAAGGTAAGCAATTATGTAATGAAATTTCCGGAAACTATGGAATTCTTAGATACCGTTCATAAGATGATTGACAAGCTGATACCTTCATATATTCGTGAAGGCAAATTTCACCTGGTAATTGCGATTGGATGTACAGGTGGACAGCACCGTTCAGTGGCAATCGCAAATGAATTATCCGAGAGGTTCCTGAATGAAGGCAAACGGGTAATCACTGTGCACCGCGATTTAAAGAAATCATAATTGTTGAAAACAGAAAGGAATAGCATATGAATGCTAAACATAAAATTGGCCCAAGGATAGTGGTAATCGGGGGAGGTACCGGATTATCGGTTATTCTGCGTGGCATTAAAAAGGTTACGGATAATCTTACCGCAATCGTTACAGTGGCCGATAACGGCGGTGGATCTGGTGTTTTAAGAGAGGACCTTGGAATGCTTCCTCCGGGGGATATCAGGAGCTGCCTTTTGGCGATGGCTGATGAGGAAGGCATCATGATGGAGGTACTTAATTATAGATTCACCGAAGGCAGGCTAGGAGGGCAAAGCTTTGGAAACCTTTTGATTGCCGCATTGAATGGAATTTGCGGGAATTTTGAAGAGGCTGTAGCCAAAACTAATGAGATTTTGCGCGTCAGAGGTCAGGTACTGCCGGTCACGGGAAAAAACGTAGATTTATGCGCTGTGTTAGAAAACGGTTCTTATGTATATGGGGAATCAGAAATTCCACAAGAGGCGATTAGACAGAACAGTCCGATTGCCAAAGTGTTTCTCGAACCGGAAAAACCTGAGGCTGCAGGTAAGGTATTAGAAACTATTAGGAAAGCGGATATGATTATAATCGGCCCTGGCAGTCTATTCACGAGCATTATACCGAATTTTCTAGTAGATGGTGTATGCGAGGAGATTAAAGCATCTATGGCGAGGAAAATCCTGATATGCAATATGATGACTCAGCCGGGAGAAACGGATAAATATTCGGTTTGTGATCACGTTGAAAGAGTAGCTGAATATCTAGGTGACAATATAATTGAATATGTTATTGCAAACAACAAGATGATAGATGCAGAAGCATTGAAGCCATATAAAGAGGATAATTCGGATCAGATTATGCCTACTGACAAAGACAGACGACTGCTTCGGGAAAAGGGTATCACTCTGATTGAGAACAATTTTGTAGATATAAAAAAGGGGTACATAAGGCATGATGCCGACCGTATAGCAGGCATTGTTTACAACCTCATTTGCGAATAGGTACATAATAACTTGGTTACATTACTATATGCGAGCAGACTCATTATTAATTAGTCACAACCTCATATGTAAGAAGATACATAATAACTCAGTTTCATCTCCATTTGCAAGCGGATACATAATTACTGGAACAAAGGAGAAGAAGCAAATGGAAAAATTGATTATTACAGCAGCTATATGCGGAGCAGAAGTAACCAAGCAGCAAAATCCAGCAGTTCCATATACTATGGAGGAAATAGTCAGGGAAGCAAAATCCGCTTATGATTCAGGCGCTTCCGTTATTCACCTGCATGTTAGAGAAGATGATGGTACACCTACCCAGAGCAAAGAAAGATATCAGGCTTGCGTTGAAGGAATTCTAGAACAATGCCCTGACGTTATCATTCAGCCCTCAACCGGAGGCGCAGTTGGCATGACTGAATCAGAAAGACTTCAGCCCATCGAGATTACACCGACACCCGAGTTTGCAACTCTGGATTGCGGTACGTTGAATTTCGGTGGCGATGATATTTTTGTAAACACCGAAAATACAATTTTTAAATTTGCTAAGATAATGAAGGAAAAAGGGATTAAGCCTGAGCTGGAAGTATTCGACAAGGGAATGATAGATATAGCATTAAAGGCTCATAAGAAAGGACTATTGGCTGAACCCTTGCATTTTGACTTCGTTTTAGGAGTTCAAATGAGCGCCACGATGCGTGATTTAGTTTTCATGGTTGAAAGCATTCCTCCAGGAAGCACGTGGACAGTAGCCGGAATTGGAAGGTCTGCTTTTGAAATGGCTGCCGGCGGGATTCTAATGGGAGGACATGTAAGAATAGGATTTGAAGACAACTTGTACTTAGAAAAGGGTGTTCTCGCGAAAAGCAACGGAGAGCTCGTTGAAAAGGTAGTCAAGATTGCAAAGATGTTTGGAAGGGAAATCGCATCTCCAAATGAAGCACGAAAAATCCTAAGTTAACTAAAAAACCTCTATTGAGGAAAGTACCAGGAGAATGTTATGTCTTTTTCAGCAACTACAAAAAATGAATTATCGCGGATAGATCCAGAAAAGAAGTGCTGCAAGCTGGCAGAAATAGCCGGCTTTATTCGTATCTGCGGAACAATAAAGATTTCAGGCGGCGGCAAGCTTACAGTAGTACTATTAACAGAAAATCCAGCAGTTGCAAGGCACCTAAAAAAACTGATAAAAAATTACTTTGGTGTTCATGCGTCTCTTGTGATTGTAAAAACTGCTGTATTAAAGAAAACCCACTATTATGAATTAGTGATAGATGCTGAAAATGCTGAGCAGATTTTAAGAGAGACAGGTATATTGACGGTCAGAGAAGGCTGTAATTACATCAGTGACGGCATATATTCCGGCATTTTAAGAACTAAATGCTGCCGCAGGGCATATCTTAGGGGAGTTTTTCTGGGTGCAGGAACCATTAGTGATCCAGAAAAGGCTTATCACCTTGAAATTGTTTGCAACAGTGAGGTTTTATGCAATGATGTAAAAAAGCTTATCAACAGCTTTGGCTTGCATGCCAAATCGGTTAAGCGAAAAAGCAGCCATGTCGTATACATAAAGGAAGCAGAGCAGATTATCGACTTTCTCAATATACTTGGCGCTCATAGTCACTTGTTGGAATTTGAAAACATCCGGATAATTAAGGAGTTAAGGAATAAAACAAACCGTATCAATAATTGCGATAGTGCCAACCTGGACAAGACGATTAATGCATCGCTTAGGCAGATTCAAAACATCAGATTAATAGAACAGACAAGAGGATTGACTTCTTTATCAGATAAGCTTCAGGAAGTTGCCAGGCTGCGTCTGGAAAACCCGGAATCATCACTTGCCGAGCTAGCGGAAATGATGAATCCCCCAATAGGAAAGTCAGGGCTTAACCATCGCTTTAAAAAAATAGAAGAGATTGCGGAGAAAATTCGTGCTGCAGAGAAAACTACCCATAACTCATGATTAATGGTGTTTCGAGCCCTTGCGTTATATTGTTTAAAAAAGCCTTAAATACTTCTGATACGATAATAAAAGACTTTATCGTTCTGGAAGTATAAGGGTTTTTATTTTTTTGCCCCAAAATTGAAGTTCTATCTTCTATCAAACAAACAGTGGAAGTTTCTGAGATACAATAGTGAAATAATGATTGAAAGTCGATATATATTTATCGAATAACAATAAATAAATATTGACAATCAATAATTTGAAACATATAATCGTATAATAGAAATGAGCTCCATGCTCCACGATATAAGAAAGGAAGGAATCGAGCGAATGTGGAATTCAAGCAAATCCGTACTGGTGTCATCTATCTGCACAAAGATTGTAATAGGGATTGTTATCATTGTTACAGCAACGTCTCCATATCTTGTGAGAAGTTATGTTGCATATGCTATGAAGGATCCGGAAATTATTACACCTTTGATTATGACAATCATCGCCTGCGCCATACCAGGATTAATCGCACTGTTTTCACTGGATAAATTGCTGACTAATATTAAAATGAAAGAAGTTTTTATTGAGAAAAATGTAAGGCACCTGCGTGTAATATCATGGTGCAGTTTTGCAGTATCCATAGTTTCATTGGTTTCTGGATTTTATTATCTTCCATTCTTGATTATTTCTGTTGCTGCTGCTTTTTTCGGGCTCATTCTCAGAGTGGTAAAGAATGTAATTGAACAGGCAGTGATTATAAAGAATGAAAATGATTTCACTATTTAGAGAGGGGTTCTATATGGCTATTATTGTGAATTTGGATGTCATGATGGCAAAGAGGAAGATTTCAGCTGGAGAGCTATCGGACAGAATAGGAATTACACCTGCGAATCTCTCCATTCTGAAGAATAACAAGGCAAAGGCAATACGGTTTTCTACACTGGAAGAGTTATGTAAGGCACTGGATTGTCAGCCGGGAGATATTCTGGAGTATAAACCGGATTAGCTGATTTGAACCATTACTAAAAGGGAGGATTGTTGGAATATGAAGGTAGATTTATCAGGGGAAAAGAACGGTATTTTGTATGAAAGACTGGATACGACACAAGCTTGTAAAAATCTATATGAGGTAAAATCTGTTCCAATGAGTTTTATGAAAATTGATATCGTAATTGCATATGTGATGATTCTAATAGGATTCCTCTACTGGAATTTGATTTTCATTGGCAGCTTTGGACTAGGTGTTACTATTTTTACAGTGGTCCTTTGTACATTAACTATTGCTTATTTTAAAACCAGCGGCATTAGACAATCAAAGGCAAGTTTGGGTTTTCTAGCACTTATCGCGCTGTCTGCCTTAAACTTTGCTTTATTTGATGCTATTTTGATAAAAGCTCTTAATTTTCTTTTTTTAACACTTTGCTTTGTATATTGGGTTTGCATTTACGCTGGAACGCGGATGGAAAATAAAATTTCCTTATATGCAGTAAGTGATTTGATTTACCAGTTGTTTGTTATTCCTTTCTATAACTTTACAGGCTGTTTCAAAGGAATAATACAGATTTTTACTAAAGGTAAAAAAGGAAAAGAGGTTCTGGGAGGGATCGCCGGCATTCTGTTATTCCTACCGGTCCTGATTCTGGTAATCACACTGCTTGCCAATGCAGATGCGGCATTTGAAAGTCTGATATCTAAAATTCAGTTTTCCATATCAGATAAAGCGTTGGAATATTTATGGCAAATCATATTAGGTACCCCCGTTGCGTTCTACCTGTATGGTTTACTTTACGGGAATATTTATAAAAGGAGACCTGGAAATGCAACAACCGAAACTGTGAATACGTACATTGAGGTTTTCCGGTTCTCGCCTGCTCTTGCAGTATACTCAGCATTGACAGTTTTAAACCTTGTATATCTAACTTTTTTTCTGGTGCAGGCAAGTTATTTATTTTCTGCATTCAGCGATATCCTGCCCCAAAATATGACGTATGCAGAATATGCTAGACGAGGCTTCTTTGAACTATGTGCAGTATCGGGCATTAATCTTGCAGTAATTACAACGGCACATCTGATCGTAAAAAGAGATAGAGTCAAAATACTTCAAGGAGAGACAGCGGTTATATGTGTCTTTACCATTGCGTTGATTGCCACGGCAATGAGCAAAATGGGTATGTATATAAGTTATTACGGATTGACCAGACCGAGAGTCTATACCTCTTGGTTTATGATTTTGCTCCTTTTTATCTTTATAATAATTCTTATCCGTCAGTTCAGGAGTTTTCAGGGAACGAGGATTGCAGTGGTTGGCGGCATCTGCCTTTTCATGGCTTTATGCTACAGTAACCCAGATGGTATGATAGCCAAGTATAATATTGAACGTTACCAAGCCGGTACATTGGAAACATTGGACATTGACTCCTTCTATGATCTGTCAGATGGGGCAGTCCCTTACATCTATGAGCTTTATCAGGAAACTGAAGACAATGAGATGAAAGGAGAGCTTAAACAAGCCATAATGGGACTTTTTGACAGCAACATGAGCAATCACCAAAGTACCTTCCGGGATTTTAACTTGCAAAAATATAAGGCTGATTTGATAAGGAAAAAGATTTGAATTTCAAGTTAAGAAATGTTTAAATTTTAGCTAGTTAAGAGGATTTGAATTTTAATGAGTTAATCTGAAGTCAGGTACCTTTATATTTATATTTCACGATTAAATTTCTATAGTCGAAAATTTCCTATCTAAGAGTTATAATATAAAGGGTTGTGAACAACATTAATAAAGAGATAAAGTCAGGAGGTACATTATGGTTGAGAACAAGACAACTGTAAGGGTGATATATGCAGATACGGATGCAATGGGCGTCGTGTACCATACAAATTATATCAAATGGTTTGAGGTTGGTAGATGTGAGCTACTCCGTAGCATGGGATACCCATATGCACAAATGGAAGGGAACGGAGTTATGCTTCCTGTTATAGAATGCAACTGCAAATATATTCTGCCGGCAGTCTACGATGATTTGTTGGAAATTACCCCCCGAATAACCGAGGTAAAAGGGGCTACGATAACGCTAGACTATGAAATAAGGAGAAAAGATACGCAGGAACTGCTGGTCACAGGCTGGACAAAGCACGCAATAACAGACTTGAAGTTTAAACCTATCCGCCTTCGCAACAAAAACAGGGAATTATACGATAGTTTAATGCAATATAAAAAATAATAAAATAATAAGACACTGCATTTTGATTTATAAATTTTGATATATATATTTATACTAAGGTATACTTAGGCGTATGAAATTAATATATAAACTAATACTTCCAGAGCAGCTGAAATTTGTACATTTAACAAATGCAGTTGCTTTTTTAAGATATAGATTTTAACGAAGATAATTCTTTCTAAATCTGAAACCAAACTTCTATTGCTATTCTACTGCTATTAACGCCATATTTTCTTTCGGATTAATTACCAGTTTGAATATAAACCATAAGTTGCTTTTTTATTTGAGTTAAAATGAAAATTTGTATCGAAAAGTGTAATTTTTTAGTTGACAACTATCTAACAATCGTGATAAACTGAATGCACTTTTATATCTTTTCCCGCTTTGTGAAATTACGTTAATAAACAACATGAAATGTTGCATGTAATTAATTTTACAAAGCGGGAATTTTTTAAATAAGGAAGAAATTATTGTTTGGGAAATAGGAGGAGAGGATTTGAACACACCGAACAGAATTTTGCCTATTATTGCCGCAATGGCAATTCAGATGTGCATTGGAATTGCATACGTTTGGAGTTTGTTCCAGACGGGAATCGCAGACAGCATTTTTGGTGGTG
>DUPP01000067.1 GCA_012838265.1 Clostridiales bacterium | reverse complement strand
TTTGGTATGCACTGAAAACTAAAATATTCAAAAACAATCCAACGATGGGGTCACCGTTGGATTAAAATAAATTTATTTATTTTATTTTACTTGAGAACTCTACACCACAACATTTGACATAGAGCCTTTATTTTTAATATTTGTAGTTAATGTCTATATAGTTTATTTAAGGTAATTTGCCCTTAAACTTTAAACTAGTAGTATAGTCTATCGTATTATCTCAGACTTAGCAGCAATTCCAACAGTCTTTCAAGTTCATCTCTACTATAATATTCAATTTCTATTTTTCCTCGCCGTGCCCCTTGATTGATCTCCACCTTCGTGCCTAAGACATATCTTAAATTCTCTTCCATATTAATTATCTCTTGATTTTTTGTTCTAGGTTTTGGTTTTGATGATTTATTGGATACTTTTTCGTTTTCAGTATTAACAAGCTTTTCTGTGGCACGGACGGAAAGGTTTTCGTTTAATATGCACTTAGCAATTTGCACTTGCCTTTTGCTATCCTTTATCCCTGCTAGCGTTCGGGCATGTCCTCCAGTAATTGTTCCTTCCACGACCATCTCTTGTATCTCTGGAGGCAATTTAAGCAATCTCAACGCATTTGATATGTATGGCCTGCTTTTTCCGACACTTTTTGAGACCTCCTCTTGTGTCATTTCAAAGCGAGTAATCAATTGATCAAAAGCTTCAGCCTCTTCTATTGGATTCAGATTTTCCCTTTGCATGTTCTCGATAATAGATAGGAGAAAGTTTTGTTCCTCATCAAGTTCACGAATAATACAAGGGATTTCCCTTAAAGCAGCCCTCCTGGCTGCACGCCATCGTCGTTCTCCTGCAATAATTTCATAACCACTATCTGATGGTCTAATTAATATCGGCTGAATAATTCCATGCTCTTTTATAGATCGTGCTAGCTCTTCTATCTTATCCTCCGAAAAAGTTTTTCTTGGTTGATTTAAATTTGGTTTAATTTCATTGATATTAACAAAAAAAACACCTTCTTGCGGTTTTGAAGGGCTATCCAAATCTTGAGTGGATATTTCTATGTCCTTAAATAATGCCTCAAGCCCTTTACCGAGCCCTCCTTTAATTTTTTTAGATGCCATTAAAGTTCACCCTCCAGCTCCAGGAATTCTTCTGCAAATTCAGAATATGCCTCAGCTCCTTTGGATTTTGGATCGTATTCCATAATAGGCATTCCATAACTTGGCGCTTCCGCAAGGCGCACATTCCTTGGAATTACAGTAGTATACACCTTTTCCTTAAAATATTTCTTTACTTCCTCAACGACCTGAATAGATAAATTAGTCCTTCCGTCAAACATGCTTAGTATTACGCCTTGAATCTCAAGTTTTGGATTCATATTCCTTTTTACCAAATCAATCGTGCTCATAAGCTGGCTTACACCCTCTAATGCATAGAATTCGCATTGGATCGGAATAAGCACACTATCAACGGCAGTTAAGGAATTTATCGTCAGCAATCCTAAAGAAGGCGGACAGTCTATAAATATATAGTCATATTTAGACTTGATTTTATCCAATGCCTTTTTTAGACGCTTTTCGCGACCTTCCAACTGAACTAGTTCTATTTCTGCTCCAGCAAGCTGTACACTTGCTGGAATAATATCGAGATTTTTTACCCTCGTTGGAATAATAGCATCGCTAGGTTCGATTTTATCACTAAGCAAGACTTCATACATTGTTCTA
>DUPP01000066.1 GCA_012838265.1 Clostridiales bacterium | reverse complement strand
CTCATAATCTATTATTGCTTCCCTTGCTGATTGGTCATATCTTACCTCTGCACCAAAATATTCCGCTATCGCCCGCAGTGGCAGCAATGTTCTTGACTGAACAACTGTGGCAACAATATCAGGATTTTCTTTATCAAGCATTCTGACCTTGCCGTCTGAAAGGATCAAAGGGCTTCCAGTATATAAAAAGATTGCTTCTTTTGACGATAACTCTTCCCCCTTAATATATTCCTGTTCTTTTTCATCTGTTGCAGCAGCAATAATGCTGCCGAACAATATAAAAGCCATGATAAAAATACCAAATACGATTATGTTTTTTCGCATACTCCAGTTCCCCTTTCTAATATATTAAAGTAATCCGCAATACAATATTTTACTTTTTTGACGCATCACGTTGCTATAATGTTTCAGGAAAGTAACCTTTTTTCTTACTTAAAATGAAATCTTAATATTTTTGAAACATTATCTTAACTTGAACTGGTTTATCAAGTCAGATAACATAATTATATAAAGGTGTTTTGGGAATACCGAAAAAACGAACTGAAATCTGTATAATTTGATTCGAAGGGGGAACTTATTATGAAAAAATTAACTATTATCTTACTAATCATAATGGTTATATTTGCAGGCTGCAATACTGAACCTGCAGATATTAACGGCAATAACACCAATAGAGACTCTTTGGAGGACTTCAGAAGCCACATTGAGCAGCAATTTGAAAACCCTTCAGAAATAAAAGCATATCTTGATCAACTTTTAGAGGACGCCGACACAACTATCTCCGACGAATTGATATTGGAGTATCTATGTTATATGGATAGAATACTAACCGTTGATGCAAAAAATATTTTGGTATATCCTGAAGATGCCGGTTTTAAATATGTAAGCAATGAGGGTGCTGCATATCCGGTTATTGATTACCATTTTATTGATGCTTATTCAGAACAAATTTCTCAGGAAATTAAGGATTTTGCGGAATTTATGGCCCTTAATTCTGACACACCTTGGGCGATGGATGCAAGCATCAGCATACCAATCAAGGACCTTGCCGACAGGATTGCTCTAGCGGAGCAATTCATTACCAACTATCCGAGCTCTGTATTGAAAGATACGGTAAAGCTTCAATTTGAATACTATCTCAATGCTCTCCTTGCAGGCACAGATAATACCCCGTTGTTTCAATTCGATACATATACAGCTGATTTCGAATTTATAGAAGCATATGAATATCTTCTTAAGACGTACCCAGAGTTGGAAGTGACGAATACAGTTGAAAATTTTCAGTTAGAACTAGAGGCAATAAATTATAAGGCCCCATATACATACACTAAGTATGATAAAAGGGCCAAATTTAAGGAACATATTAATGAATTAGTAAAAAACACAATAAGCCAACTTGACAATTAATTTTACTGATTCTTATTCGTTTATTCCCTCTCCGCTTATTTCCTCGAGAGATTTACCCTTAGTTTCTTTGCCGAATATGGCTACTATGATAGCTACGAATGCAAACACACCTGTAAGCAGTGCAAACACATAACCGAAACCTGTTGCTTCGCCAAACGCGTTATAAATTACAGGAACTACCATTGGTGCTATAAGTGCGCCGATTCTTCCGAATGCAGCTGCCCAGCCGGTTCCGCTTCCTCTGGCAATAGTTGGATATACTTCTGGTGTATAAGCATAAACACAGCCCCATGCACCAAGGCTGAAAAAGTATAGAAGTGATCCATAAAGCAGAATCTGTGTTGCGCTGTCTCCATGACCAAACAGCCAAGCAGCGATGGCTGTACCTGCAAAATATATGCTCAGCACTGGTTTTCGCCCAATCTTCTCAACCAGATATGCCGCACTGAAGTATCCAGGCAACTGTGCCAGGCACATTATCAAAGTAAACTCAAAGCTCTTGACCAAATCAAATCCCTGAGCCACCAATAGGGATGGTGTCCATAATACGAACCCGTAATATCCAAAGTTAATACCAAACCAAATTGTCCAAAGTACAGCTGTACTCCTAATGTACTTAGCTGACCAAAGTTCAATCAAAGACATGCGTACTTTTATTTCTTTTGTCTGAGCATCCAGGTGGTTTTCATGTGGGTATTCATCAAAGCCTGCCTCTTTTTCCATGATTCTAACCAGCTGATCTGCTTTATCAGGTTTCCCCGATTTTTCCAGATATCGTGGTGATTCCGGTACTGCTCTTCGTAAATATGCTGCGATCAATGCCGGTACAGCCCCAACCCATAATGCCATTCTCCATCCATACACTGGAATCAGCATATATGCTACTAGAGAGGCCAGAATCCAGCCCCATGCCCAAAAACTTTCAAGAATAATAACATTGCGTCCACGTATTTTTTTAGGAGAGAATTCACTAATCAACGTAGATGCTGCCGGTAATTCTCCACCCAGTCCAAATCCTGTTAAGAACCTAAATATAATGAGCATGGTATAATTTATTGAAAATCCAGATATACCACTTGATAAGCCATATATGACCAAGGTCCACACGATAACTGTTCTTCTGCCCCATTTGTCAGCTGCCATTCCTGATAATGCGGCTCCCAGAATCATTCCAAGCATTCCCGCACTGCCCAGCATCCCTATTTGACTTGTACTTAATTCCCAATCTGCTCCGATAGAAGCCATTACACCTGCTACCATCCCCTGGTCCATAGCATCAAACATCCATCCGATTCCTGTTATAAGCAGGATTTTTCTCAGCATAGGGGTTGATGGCAGCCTGTCTATACGACTAGCTATATGATACATTTCCGTTCTCCTTCTCTTCTAAGATGTATTATATTGACACGTGTATATTCACCTGTCTTGTCACATGCTCAAGTTTATCATATTAGTCTGTTGTAATCAAGAAAATATTACTCTGATTGTTTGTATCTTTATAGCGAAATAACCGAAAGCATAGAAAAACAAAATGTCGTATCATTTACAAAAATGTTTATCATAGGTATAATATAATAAAATATTTAGAAATGGAGAAGTTTCATGACGGATCTAAAGAACATAAATGTTAAAGTGGAAGGAACAGTCAACTCTTCTGATTATCAGGCATTACGCATGTACTTAATGTATAAGAAATATCCTAAAAGAACAAAGGCAATGGTATTAATTTTTCTGATATCATTCTTATGTCTTATCATTAGTCAATCTTCTTATTCAATGTTTTTTTTTAAACATCTTGGACTTATTGGAATTATCATAATAGCAGGAATATACGGGTTTAACGCTCGGGAAGTAAGAAACCTTGAACCTGCATTTAATTATATTATGGACAAGAAACAGACCTTGAATATATCCAATCGTGGAGTATCTGCTAAATGGGAGAACTTTGACGAAACCTATAATTATGAATGGTCTGATTTTGAATATGCAGTTGAAACAGATTCACACTTTTTTCTTTTTCTTGAAAAATATGATGCAATTACCGTAACAAAACTTACATTAAAGGAATATCAGATAAACGAAATACGACAACTGATAGAAAATAATATCAAACTGATTTCAGAAACATCCGGCTGGAAGCCCAGATGGTTTAAGCGATAATAAACGGCGCAGGCAAACCCTGCGCCACTTTTTATATCTATACTTATCTATATCTCAACTATCTGTTTTTTCTACTGATAATTTCTCGACCTACCTTGGTTTCTACTCCATCGTCCTAGCAGCAAGTTCAGCATCCAACGACCTTTGACGCATACATTCTTCATATTCTTCGTCTGTCATCTTTTCCATGGTAATTCCTGTGAATCCATAGAATATGGATATCAGCGGATTGAGCAGGTTTAAGAAGCAGTACGGGAAGTATGTCATTGTTGCAACACCAAGGGTTGTGGCTTGATATGTGCCGCATGTATTCCATGGCACAAGCGGTGAAGTCAATGTTCCCGAGTCCTCAAGGATACGAGATAAATTTTTGTTCTTCAGTCGTCTGTCTTCAAATGCCTCTTTATACATTCTACCTGGCAGTATGAGAGACAGATACTGGTCTGATGCTGTTGCATTTGTCACTATACATGTAACGACTGTGATTAAAACGAGAGAACCTGTGCCTTTAGCAAGTTTCAGGAGATATTCACAAAGTGTCCTAAGCATATTCGTAGCATCTAGAACACCGCCAATACACATAGCACTTATAATAAGTCCAACTGTGTAATACATGCTTTGAAAGCCACCTCTTGTCAGCAGTTCATCAACGAATTCGTTCCCGGATTCTAAGACATACCCGTCATAAGCAGTTACTGTTATCACTTCTCCGGCATCCGAACCTTGAAAAACAACCGCACAAATTACGCCAAGCACTACACCTATAATCAAACCTGGCAATGCCGGAATTCTAAACATTACCATAGCTATTATAAATAGCGGTGGCAAGAGCAAAATCAGCGAAATATTGAAGTTTTCCTGCATAGCTGCCATTAAAATTTCAACCTGGTTCAAGCTGGCTGTATCACTGCCACGTCCCATGCCAAGGATAGCATAAAGAATAAGGGCAAGCACAAGAGACGGTGTGGTTGTATATACCATGTGCCTAATATGCTCGAAGAGAGATGAGCCAGCCATAGCGGGGGCTAAATTAGTCGTGTCGGAAAGTGGTGACATTTTATCACCGAAATATGCGCCGGAAATGATTGCGCCCGCAGCCATTCCCAACGGAATACCAAGACCTGCACCAATACCTATCAATGCAACACCGACTGTTCCAGCTGTAGTCCATGAACTTCCTGTTGCAAGCGAAACTATACAGCAAATTAAACAGGTAGCTACTAAGTAAACGCTAGGGCTCATAATCATTAAGCCGTAATAGATCATCGCAGGTACGATTCCGCCCTCTATCCAGGTACCGATCAACATTCCTACGGTAAGCAAAATGAGTATGGCCTGCATGGATCTGCCAATGTTGTTTATGATTCCTTTTTCAATGTAGTTCCATTTAAATCCATTTGCTATAGCAATTATTGTCCCAAAAGCCGCCGTGATGATAAGGGGGATGTGTACATAACCATCAATAACTAAGATTGTCCACATTAATGACGCTATCAAGACAAGCATTACCAAAAGAATTTGCCACAACGGGATGCTTCTGCCCATATTAGTCCTCCTAAGTTAAATAATAAAAAATAATTAGAACTTACCATCACTTCATAACTCCATGTGACAGGATTAATAAATTTTAATCCAATAGACGGTAAATTCTATAAGTAAAAATAGATTAACAAGATAAATGCGCTTATACTAGTTAACTATTTTAATCTTGAAAAATTTATCACATGATTGTATTAGCAAAGAGAATTAACGAATTATATGACGATTATATTAAAACAGTATAGTGATGTCAACAAATAACAAAAAAATACAAAATCCGCCCTCATGACAAGTCATTTAAAGGCGGACCCCTTTTGTTACTTTATTTTTTATGCTCTTTTTAAATACTTTGCATATCTTGTATTGATTTTCATTATTAATTGATCGATATCTCTAAATAAGTCCAGATTATTTATGATAAAATTGTGTAGTTTATAATACTCCTCAATTTTGTTTCTATTGGTATTGTTTGCATAATATCCTTCCAGCGATTCCTTTGTCAGCAAAATATCCTCTTGTTCTGCAAATGAATGTTTTTCCGATTTATCGCCAGCTGCAACTCTTTTGCGCAGTTCTTCCCAATGGTTAAGCTTACTATGATTTGTTTCTTCGTCTTCTCCCTCATATATTTGAGCATATATTTCATCGACCAGCTTTTTAATATCTTCTGGAAATTCAATCTCCTTAACATTATCAAGCTTTTTTAGCAATTCATTCCATGCAATGATTTTTTCTTCTGTATCCAAGGGAATATTTAAATAGTTATTATAGAAAATTGCAAGGAATTTTCCCATTGTTCCAGGGAAAACACGCTCAAGTTCCTTTCCCAAGTTTCCGAATGAGTTCATAATCTCGTCCAGCCGACGATCAAAATCCACTAACGTATCATTTGAAAAATCATTATCTGAAATATCCTTTGTTATTAATTCATTGATTATTCTTTTATTTATTATCAACTCATTGATTTTTACGTTCGTATAAATTAGCTGTTCCTTTAATAAGTCTTTTAAAGAGATGGATTGATTGATAATCTCTGCTATTGCTTTGATCGGGACATCTAACCTTCTCAATATATTTATCTTAATAAGCTTTCTGACGTCATCTTCCGTGTACTTACGGTAGTTATTATTCGGATCCTTTGCAGGACTTATCAATCCTTCGCTTTCATAATAGTAAATCGCTTTTTTCGTCAGTCTGGTTTCCTTCATGACTTTGTTTATTCTCATTACATCTCCCCCTTTAAACCAAACTATAAAATATACCCTAAGGGGATAGTCAAGGGTTATTTTCGTAATTTAGAAGCTGCTGAAACAAACCTAAAACTTATAACTAAGTGAGACTGCCCGACACCATCTTTTTTGGTGTCGAGTGCATTTGGTGTCGAGCACATTTGGTGTTGAGTACAATTTAACTACATAGGATCCTACAGTATCTTCTTAAATTCTTCATAAGCAATTTCATGAATTATTTTGTGACCAGAAGGTTTTAGGTGAAGCCCATCTATATAATAGTCATTCAATGATGCTCCCTCTATTCTTTTAGGGAACTGCTCAAAGAAATCAATGAAATTTACATGAAATGAATCGCAAAAATCAATACTCCACCGCTGAAGTTCCAATTGCTTCTTTAGTACTATATTAAAATCGGTAAAGTCCTTCCAATCTCCTCGAATCTTATCAGGAATACATTCCGGTACGTTTCCAATAATTGGTATAATGCTGTTATGATATGCCTGATGTGCCATAGCCATTATATTTGCCTGAACAGAAGAAACGGACGCACTGCAAATAAAATCATTTACCCCACCAATTATTAAAACGTATTTAGGTTTTTGAGAAATTACATCACGCTCAAATCTGGCAAGCATACCGCCCGAGGTGTCACCATTTATTCCTTTATTTATAAATGTGTGCTGGTTAAACGATTCAGACAGCTGTCTAAACCAGCTTTCCTTTTTATTGACTCCAAAGCCACGTGTGAAGCTATCTCCTATACATACTATCTTCATCCTTATATTCCTTTCTTACCTGTTAGTTCTTAAATAGGTTCCGTTTTTCTTTCTTCTCATTATTATACAATTTATTATACAATAACATTTACCCTACATTTTATAAAGTTCCCAGCGGCAATCAGAAATTAAGTATTTCAATTCATAAAGCTTTGCAACTCCATCAACTTCACTTTGACATAAATACACAAAAGCCTTGATTCCTGCCACTTTTGTTTCCTCAATCATAAGGATTTTATCTATCTTTATTTCGTGATAAATCTCTTCTTTATCTGCGTATCTAAATTTGTATGGAATTGGCTTTTCTCTGCCTTTAAACTTAACAATTGCATCTATTGGTTCAGCCAGTATTTTCATCATTGATAACCTCCCATCATAATGAAATCACTATCATTAGTGCCCCCCTGAACTGCATTGATATTTCCATTTGTGAAGCTACCTCTGATTATTGCCCTCATTCCATATTTTTCGCGTATTTTGTCTACTGTACTGTCCAGTGCCCGTAATTTATCTACATCTTTTTTATCAAACAAAGAAAGTTGTCTTAAATCATCAGACTGAAAACCCGAAACATGTACCCCCAAATGTCTGATCGGTTCACCTCTCCAGCTTTGGTCAAATAGAAGAGATACATATTCAAAAATTTCAGTTGTCGTATTTATACAATGTGAAAGCTTTAATTGGTGACTATAACGTATAAATCCATCGGTCTTTATTGAGACTGACACTAAAGATGCCATATAACCTAGTCTTCTTAGGCGCATTCCGACACGCTCTGTCAATGCTAGAAGAATCTTAAGAGCTTCTTCACGTTCTGTCACATCATAACTAATGGTAGTACTGTTTCCAACTCCCTTTTGAATTATTTCACTATTTAAAGTCACTTCCGAATCGTCAATTCCGTTTGCTAATTTCCAAACCAGAATTCCTTGCGACTTTAACAATGCTTTCATATGGTTTTTATCTGCCCTTGCTAAATCTCCGATTGTATTAATGTTGATTTTTTGGAGTTTCTGAGAAGTTGCTCTGCCGCACATAAAAAGTTCACGCACCGGCAGCGGCCACATCTTTTTTTCTATTTCTTCTGGCCAGAGGGTATGAACCAAATCAGGCTTTTTTAATTCCCCAGCCATTTTTGCCAAGATTTTATTACATGAAACCCCGATATTTACAGTGAAGCCAAGTTCATTTTTAATTCTCTCCTTGATTTCGTATGCGACTTTGACAGGATCACCAAACCTTCCTTGTGATTCAGTGTAATCTAAAAAGCATTCATCAATACTATACCTCTCTACCAATGGTGAATATTCAAGCAGTATAGAATACATCGCATCACTGCAAAGCATATATAAATCATAATTGGGTGAATATACCGCTAGGTTAGGGCACTTCTGTTTTGCTTCAAATAAACTTTGTCCCGTTGTTATACCGTACTTCTTAGCAGGAATTGATTTAGCCAATATAATGCCGTGTCTATTCAATGGATTACCTGAAATCACTGATGGAATTTCTCTTATATCGATTGGATGCCCTTTTTCCAGCATGTCTGCTGCCGTCCAACTTAAATAGGCTGAATTTGCATCTATGTGGAATATGATTCTCATAAAAACACCTTCTTCGTATCGTTATAAGAACATATTATCAGAACGTATGTTCTTTTTCAATGGTAATTTAGAGAAAATTAG
>DUPP01000008.1 GCA_012838265.1 Clostridiales bacterium | reverse complement strand
TTGACGTCATAGTTTTGGACAATCTTTCTAATAGTAAAAAGAGCGCAGTTAAGTATATTGGTCAGATAACGGGAAAGGACTTCCCTTTCTATCAATATGATCTACGTGATATTGAAAAAGTACGATCGGTATTTGAGATAGAAACGATAGATGCAGTGATACACCTTGCAGGGTATAAGGCAGTAGGCGAATCAGTAAAAAAACCATTAATGTATTATGAAAATAATATAATGGGAACCTTAAGCCTATTGCAATGTATGGGCGAACACGATGTTAAAACAATGATATTCAGTTCTTCGGCTACTGTATATACCGGTGCATTGGGAGAAAAACCCTTTAAGGCTTTAACTGAAGATTCTCCCCTTGCCGTTACAAATCCTTACGGGAGAACAAAACTGATAATTGAGGAAATCCTGAGTGACCTGTATCAGTCAGACCCTGAGTGGAATATCATTTCATTAAGGTATTTTAACCCTATTGGAGCACATGAAAGCGGTTTGTTAGGAGATGATCCTAATGGGATACCAAATAATTTAATGCCATATATTGTTCGGGTAGCGGCAGGCCAATTAGAAAAGCTAAGCATATTCGGTGATGATTATGACACCATAGATGGCACAGGAGTCCGTGATTATATCCATATAACGGATTTAGCTGACGGTCATGTTGCCGCCTTGAAGAAGCTGAAAGACTGCAGAGGTGTTTTCGAAGTATATAATCTTGGGACAGGCAAGGGCTACAGTGTTCTGGATATTGTAAACACTTTCGGCTGTGTGAATGATGTAAAAATACCATACGAATTTGCCCCAAGAAGAGAAGGGGATGTCGCTGTATGCTTTGCAGATCCTACCAAAGCGGAACGCGACCTTGGCTGGAAAGCGACGAGAACTTTAGAGGATATGTGCAAGGATTCCTGGCATTTTCAACAAATATTTTCTGAAAACAATCATACAATTGATTGACCTCGTCCAAATTGTAGTCTATAGTAATAATGTATTGGGAATAAAATACATTTGAGGGTGAATAATAGGGGGAAATCAAATGAAGCGATTAGCAATATTTATTACAGTACTTTCACTGCTTTTCAGCACCAGCATCATATCAACTTTCGCATCTATTTCTGGCCATTCGGCTCCGGTTCAAAAAAAAGTAATGTTCTATCTTAAACCCGATGTTACTATAGAGATGAACGGCGTCAGACATGTTTTTAGAGACGCAAGAGGTCAAATTGTTTATCCGATTATCTATAATGGATCTGCATATCTTCCTGTTCGAGCAATGTCTGCCTTAATGAAAGAGCCGATAGAATGGGACAGCGGAAGTAAAACAGTATATATTGGAAAAACCCTTTCTCATCCGATAAAAAGCGAAGCCCAAATTGATACAAATGCTGCAGTGCCTGTTAAAAATAATGAATATACATATTGGGGAACAGAACCGGGCCTTGTTACCGGTTATTCAAAGCCCGATATTCTGGTAATGTACGACTTCATAATCATAACCTGTAAAGACGTTAACGGCAAAACCATATATCCCATAAATTACAATGGGTCTGTTTACCTTCCTATCAGAACACTTTCAAATCTTATAGGTGAGCCTATTGCTTGGGATGGAGCAGCTAAAAAGATTTCGATAGGGGATGGTGAGGAAGAGCAGGAGGAAGAACCAATTGAGCAAGAAGAGCCGGTTGAGGAAGAGCCTGTAACAGAGGTTGATGAAACAATCGAGTTATTTAAGGATCTTTATGAAAGGGAAGAAGCCTTATATTATGAAGCCACAGCTAAAATTACAAATATAAAGAATGCAACTAAAGAGGAAAAGCAGATAATTGCGTCAAGTGCAAGTGAAAATTACATAAAAGCTGAATTGCTGACTTTAGAAATAAAGAACATAGATCAGTCTTCCTTTACGGAAGAAGAAAAGGAAGTATATGATAAACTGGCTGCCTTTGCTGAGAGCAACGAGTATTATATCCTTGTACTGGAAAACATTGCTTACCTTGCAGCTTCTGATTCTGATTATTCCATGCTGGCAGATACATTTCTTTACTTTGCCATGGAAGCTCAGACAAAGATGGCTGCAGCCAGAGATTCAATAATGACTGAATAAGCTGTAAATATCAATGCAGTAATAATGTATTAAATATAGTTTTAAATTAAGGGTTTAATATTGCGCCCCGATCAGATAAGAATTTTAACAGGCTTTCAGTAAATTCATTGTTTATATGTTCCGATTTTTCAAGAAGACGTTGATAAATCTTGAGGCTTCTGTCATATTCACCAGCTAGATACGTTGTAATTTCCTCAATTGTGCTATGCAAATAGCTATAATAAATGTTTTTCCATCTATTTTGATTCACAAAAGGATTCATGCTGACAATTAGCTCTACTCTCTCATCGGCATTTTGGTACAATCGTTGTACTATCCGGTTGATTTCGTCAATGTTCCCATCAAGTTGAGCGGTTATCAGGTTGGTCATTAAGTCAATTTGTTCATAAATCAGTACTAACAATTCACCTACCAATTCATCATCGAAAACTGTTTTTAATAAATTCCCATATTGTATAGGCAATTGTCTTAACTTTTCATATGCGCTTTCTGCATATTCTGGGTTAAGAGTTCTAGCAATTGAATAAATCCTCATCCATATTGCTTGATCAAACCAGAACATTTGAATGTAATATAAAAAGTTCATCATCGCGTATGTGACACATAGATCGGTTGGTCTAACCCTGGATGTACCTAGACTAAGAGCGGGAGTAATAGGTAATACTGTTATATAGCTATATAATCCGTAAGCAAAATAGTCTCCCATTAAATCTGCCTGGGCCATTAAACGATCAAATAAGAAGACACTGTTGTTATAATCACCCGAAGCAAGAGCATTTGCCTGTTGCAGAGTAAAATAAAGATTAGTATCCATTAAATTTCTCCATTGGACCTCGTTCCAAAACGGGTTTATGGAGTTTAATAAAGCTGCTCTTTCTCGATTGTTTTGATACAGGCTATTGACGATTCGGCTGATTTCCTCGCTGTCATTACTTAATTGTGCTTCAATCAGTTCACGTAACAATATACTGTTTTGTGTTAATAACTGGTTAAATTGTTCTGATACTTCTCTTCCAAAGAATGGGGCCATAATCTCTGTAAGATTGTGTGCAGCATTCATCATATAAGCAAAAACATGCTCTGCGGTTTCCAGATGCAGGTAGAGTGAACCCATCATTGCCCTGAGCCATACTGCCCTTAATCTCCAGTATATTCTTGAATTAATGATCATTTGCATTTGTGCGAGGTTAAGGCATTGTTCTTGCTGTTTTCTTATCATATTCTCACCTCAATCGTGATAAAATCTACTTAATAATTCCATAATATGATAAAAAAATAATATGTTATAATAAAGCATATATTAAAAACAAATAAAAGGTTATGAGTTTTTGAAGTGTGAATAAACCCCCATAAGTCAGATTTTTGGTTTGGTTTATGGGGGTTAGTTTAGTTTAATACAGTGGAGTCAGTTCAGTATGATATATACCGTATAGACCGTTAAAAAATTGCCATTGAATGATATTAATCCAATTATCAACAATTAATTAAGGATGATTATTGCCTTGTTATATCCTAGCAGGGGTTATACCTGTTGTACTTGCAATTTCATAGTCCTTAACTGCAAGATTATATTCCAGCAAACTCCTAGAATAATCAAGCTGTGCATTGTATAAGAGCAGCTGTGCACTTTCAACATCCGAGAGAGTTGCCATACCGGCATCATACTGGAGCTGGGCGAGTCTTTCCATTTCCTTTGCATTTTCTACGGCCTTTTTATTTGTCTGTACTGCTGAGTACTTTTCGTGCATCGTCATATATTTTGTCCTTACATTGTTTTCCACAGTAAGCGGGGCGTTTGCATTGTTTGTTTCCGCCATCAATAAAGACATTTTTGCTTTAATATACTTTGAGGAATATCTTGGATAGGCCGTATAGTTTTGCAGATTAAGCGTCGATACCTTTAAATTGTAAGCAGCTTCATGAATTTCATTGCGATTAGCCAAAGCATCTTTAATTGATTCAGTCAGCGATTTATTAGATAGAGGGATCTCTTTAATGGTATCAGTTAAAATTACATTTTGCATTAAGTCAAATCCCATAAATTGATTAAAGGCCATCTTCATAGTATTAAGGCCATTTTGAGCAGCAATCAGCTGATCTTTAGCTTTTGCAAGGGAAATCTCGGCTTCAAGAACGTCTACTTTTGCTACTGTGCCAAGCTTATATTTTAACTGTGTGTTTTTCAGCAGCTTTTCTTTTAATGCCAGATTGTTTTTTGCAATTTCTACCTGGTTTTCAATTTCTTTTAATGTGTAATAGATTTCTAAAGTGTCGCGTTTTAATTTATTTATTTCAGTTTCATAATTTCTTGGCCCTTGTTTATTCGCATACTCCTGGTTAATTTTCAGGATGTTCCTATCTGTAGTGCTGTAATCTCCGCCCATTTCTTCAGCCTTATTAATTAGTCGAACTGATTCACCGTATCCTCTTGCTACACCGTCAGCACTCTGCTTATTCAGCTCAGCTATTCGTGCCCCCGGACTGTCCGCGAGCATTTTCTTATACGCATCCTCTAAAGAAAGCTTAATAGGAGTACCTGTAAAGGTCATATCAGGAACGATAGTAACAGCGGTTTCGGTTGTTTCTATTGCGGGTTCTGTTGTTTCCACAGCAGGAGGTGTCGCCTCTGATGCAGCTGTCGCAATTGCTGCGGATGTGGCACCTGCTTTAATTGAAGCGTTTGTAGCGGTATTTATGGCTGCATCTGTTGAATTTATTTTGTCTGCTGCAAAAGTTGCTGAGATTCCTCCGAAAATCAGGAGTATAATTAGGCTTGTACTTAAAAATTTTTTCATTAATCTCAAATCCTTTCCTAAAATTTAATATTCTGCCCCGAATTACAGAGCAGTAATTAGAGCTAAGCTGGAATACAGCAAAATTTAATTTGTAATTAATAAATTTTGCTTTCTGGATTTTAATTTTTTAATTTAATTTAAATAAATTAATAATAGGTTGTTGGAGTACAAAACATATTTAACTATGCTATTATTCTAAGCTTAAATAAAAAAGCCGTCAATAAAATGACAAATTTGAAATATTGATTTAATATTTGGATTGATGTTATTAGATTAGGTCAGGCGGCTTTAGTTAATGTCTTCACCCAGGCGTGAAGGGTATACTGAGGCAGATTTCACGGTTTGAGATGAAAAAAGATAAAGCTTTCGCTAAAGCGTAAGCAGATTGATTTTTAATATTGAAGTTACTTATTCCATATGCTATAATAATTTTTACTAATGTAATGGGCGATTAACTCAGCTGGTAGAGTGCCACCTCGACAAGGTGGAAGTCGTTGGTTCGAGTCCAGTATCGCCCACCACTAACTAAAACACAAAAATAAGGGCGTAACGTCCTTATTTTTGTGTAGTTTGGTAATTTTGGTAATTAACCATTTATCATTAATCATCAATCATCTATCATAAACATATACGAATAATTGTTTATTAAATGTTTTTTATCATAGTGTTTTATCCGTATTTATTTCAGTTTTTTTGGGGTTATCTCGCAACTGTTCTTGCTTAGAAGATATAAGCAAAACTGATTCATACTAATTCCTTCTTGTTTAGATCTTTACGCTAGTTCGCGATAGAGAGATTTTGGGATCCTTAATTTGAATTGACCGGAATAGCGTTCATTATTGTCCGGTTCAGGGATGCTGATTTAAAAAATAAATGTTAAAATAAAGAGCAGTCATCTGGCAGCACCGATGGAAAGTAAACCTTGCTAAGAAGTACTTCTCGTATTAAAATATTATCAGTATATCTTTACAAATCTTTGAGAAATCAAATCAATAAGAGAATGGGAAATCGTTAATGGAAGCTGGTTTAAAAGAACCTTCATCGAATCTTGCTTATTAAGGTGGAATTCAATATGACTGGCGACGAAAGAAGAAACAAAATATTGGAAATCCTGGGGAATAGCCGGGAACCGGTTTCGGGCTCTGAACTGGCTGCTAAACTTGGCGTAAGCAGGCAGGTTATCGTTCAGGATATCGCATTGCTCAGAGCGATCAATCGGAACATAATATCCACCACAAAGGGATACGTTCTATATTATCAGGAAAACGAAAAGGCCAACCGATGTTTCATGGTCAAGCATACTGATGAGCAGATTGAAGACGAGCTTTGCACCATCGTGGATAACGGCGGAAAAGTATTGGATGTTATAGTCATTCATGATATTTATGGTGAAATATCAGCAGGGCTTATCTTGAGAAACAGAAGGGATGTATATGATTTTGTAGCTAAAATAAAGGAAAGTAAGACGGTTCCTTTAAAGGGGCTGACTGGAGGGGTGCATCTACATACTGTAGAGGCTGACTCAGAAGAAATTTTGGACGAAATTGAAAAAAAACTTAGAGAAAAGAATTATCTTATAGAGGAAAAAGGTTAATTGAATGAGACATTTTAATGTATTGATCATTGGTGCAGGGGCAGTAGGCAATGCAATTGCCCGGGAGGTATCAAAAAATAATACAATTTCTGTTGCGGTACTGGAAAAAGAGCCTGATGCAGCTTTTGGCATAAGCGGCAGAAACAGCGGAGTTTTACATGCCGGGTTTAACAATAAGCCCGGTTCTTTGATGGCAAAGCTTTGCGTTCAGGGCTCGGAAAGCTTTAAAGAGCAGGCTGAAGCTTTAGGTATTGAATTTAAGAAAACAGGGAAGCTGGTAATTGCAAGATATCAGGAAGATCTGGAACGGTTGAATAAACTTAAGGAACAGGGTGAAGCTAACGGTGTTCGGGAGCTTCGCATTATAGGGAGAAAAGAAATTGAGAGGCTTCTTGGCTATGATGCCGGAGTTGCTGCTCTTTGGTCCGGAATGACCGGTATATTTGATCCGTTTGAATATACTATCGCACTCGCGGAAGCCGCTTTCGCCCAGGGGACGGAATTCTTCTTTGGAAGATGGGTAACCGATATCAAAATACAAAATAGGCTTATAAATATGCAAAGTGCGAATCACCAGCCAGGTCAATACGCGGACTTGAACCAATTCAATAATATAGAAAATAGCTGCAATTCTGACAATAATTGCAATTCTGACAACTGCTTTATTGTAACTGCTGAAAATCGATTGATGGGCAGTCAGGAGACATTTCAAACAGATATTCTTATAAACTGTGCCGGTTTATACGCCGATGAGATAAACCAAATGCTAGGACTTAATGATTATAAAATTTTCCCTTGCAGAGGTGAATACCATATTTTAGATAAAAACGAATCTAAGGGATCTGTACTCCCTGTTTACCCCATTCCAAACGAACGGGACGGAGGGTTGGGTGTTCATCTGACTCCTACCATCGGCGGAAACCTTATGATTGGACCAAGTGCGGAATACTTGAGTCCGGGACAGGAACGAGAGGATTACAGTACGACCCTTGAGGTTATGGAGCGGTTATCTATTGAAGGTATAGAACTCTTCCCCGGACTTAATAGTAAGGCATATATCCGGAGCTTCTCTGGTGTTCGTCCCAAGCTTGTTTCCGAAGAAGAGGGAGGTTATTCTGATTTTGTCATAGAAAAATGTAAGCAGGTATCCGGCTTTATTCGATTAATTGGAATAGAATCCCCCGGATTAACAGCCTCAATACCTATCGGGAGAATGGTTGCAGGTATGGTGGAGGGAATGCTGCAGGGAGAAAAGATGCTAATAGACAAGAACAGTGCTAAACAGCCTGATGCTCATAAGATATTTACATTGAAACATAAAAGAGACAGGGGCGATAAAAAGATGTTGTGCCGCTGTGAAGGAATAACGGGGGAAGCTGTTCTTTCAGCCTTTGACCGCATTCTTGAAATTGGAGCAATCCCAACTATAAAGGGTATAAAAAACAGGACAAGGGTTACTATGGGAAATTGTCAGGGCAGCTTTTGTGCTTTGAATATAGTCGAGTTATTACAAAAGAAGAGGCAGGTAGATCCTATGCGCCTTCTGTGGAATGGATTCGGCAGCTATATGTTTGAAGGGAGCGTTAGGAAGTGAGACTGAAAAAACAGGTCGTTATTATAGGCGGCGGACCTGCGGGAATGGCGGCTGCAGCATCCTTGATGGAACGAGGAATAAAAGACATTGTACTTTTAGAAAAGGAAAACCGTCTTGGCGGAGTGCTTTCTCAATGCATACATGACGGTTTTGGTATTGTTTATTATGGAAAAAGCTATACAGGTCCTGAATATTCTGACCTTTATGAGAAGAAGATCGCAGAGTTAAATGTTCCCTTTTATACAAGCGCCACAGTTCTTTCCATTACTGCATTAGAAGCTGAAGCGAACAGGCATCCTTCCTTGGTAACAGTCCAAACTGCAAAGGGTACACTGGAATATGAAGCCGAAGCTGTAATTGTTGCAACGGGATGCAGGGAGAGAGGCAGAGGACTGGCAGGGATACCAGGAACCAGACCTGCTGGGATATATACTGCTGGAACAGCTCAGGCATTTATGAATCTTCAGAATTTTATGCCCGGCAGAAATGTTGTAATTGTCGGCTCAGGAGATATCGGTCTTATCATTGCAAGAAGGATTACTCTTGAAGGAGGCAAGGTACTTTGTGTGGTGGAAAAGGAGGATGTCCCGGGAGGATTGAGAAGAAATATTATCCAATGCCTTGAGGATTTTGATATCCCGCTTTTTACAAATACAATCATATCTAATGTTTACGGCAAGGAAAGGGTCACAGGTGTGGACGTTTCCGAGATTGACAGCGAGGGCAGGATTATAAAGGGAAGTACTCGTTATTACGATTGTGACACTTTGATTTTATCAGTAGGGCTTATCCCTGAAGAGGATATGATTCAGGATAGACACGGCGGTGTGTTCCTATGCGGCAATGCCCTATATGTCCATGACCTTGTTGATGATGTAACTTTAGGTGGAGAGAGAGTGGCCAGGCAGGTAGCGTCTTATCTTTCACGTATCGAAAAGGGCGAAACTCCCGCCAATTCTAAATATTCCTTTCCTGGCATCGAGCATACTAGAAAAAAAAGAGCAGCTCTGATGAGAAATAAAAAAGATATAGCTCGAAGAAAGGCAGAAAGCAACGCAAAAACAATAACATGCATCCTGTGCCCCAACAGCTGTGAAATTACTTATGACCTTGAAGGCGGCAAGTGCGAAAAAGGTGCGGAATATGTAAAAAATGAGATACTTGATCCAAGGCGAACCCTTACGACGTCAGTAAAGGTTATCGGCGGCACCATTCCTTTAGTAAGTGTAAAAACTACGGGAACCATACCAAAAGAAAAGCTGAGGGATGCAATGAAGCTTGTATCAAAGCTTGCTGTTGAAGCACCGGTCAAACAGGGGCAGATATTACAAAGTGATTTTATTGAAGAGGGTATCCACCTGGTAGCCACAAAGGCAGTACCTCAGTTATCGCCTGCACATGACATGCCATGAGATTACTGTAACATGGGTGATTATAGTTTAGCGGATTCTTAGCCTGAGAACTTGGTAGCCTGGATGCATTAGGTATGTGCTGCAGTAGGCAATAGAGGCAGATTCTTAACCTGATAACTTGATAATACTTATAGGATAGAGTACACTAAAGCTGTATTAGACAAGCATTTTGAAAGGATTATTTCTTCGATGATAAAGTATACACGGATTGCTCTTTTACTTTTTGCAGATATCATTTGTATAAACATAGCATATATAATGTCATTTCTTTTGAGATTTGACTTTAATTTTGAATCAGATATCTTTTGGGGATATTTTGCAGTCTATGGAAATAATATATTCATATTGACTCTGATCAAACTAGTAGTTTTTTGGATCTTCGGTCTTTACCGGAGTCTTTGGAGGTATGCCGGGACGGAGGAGCTCATTAGGATCGTGATAACGTCAATGGCAGCGACTGCGGCAACAATAGTATTTTTGGAATTTACCCAGCAAATGTTCCCAAGAAGTATATATATCTACAGCTTTATCATGGACTTCGTTCTCGTAGGAGGCGTTCGCTTTGGCTATAGGATACTTAGAGAATTAAGGAATCCTGGTGCATTTGGCAATATTCTTTTCAATATACTGAAAAAAGGACAAAATCTGGATGTATGCAAAGTAATGGTAGTCGGAGCAGGTGAGGCAGGGGCAGCTATCATTAAAGACATTAAACAGCATCCCGAATATAAAAAAAGAGTCGTGGTGGCTGTTGACGACAATCCCAGGAAGCTGAAGCAGACGATAGCAGGGGTAAAGATAGCAGGGGATCATACGATGATCAAGCAGCTGGCAAGAAAATATGGTGTGGATGAAATTATTATCGCTATTCCTTCTGCAAATAAAAAAGCAATTCAGAAAATTATCAATGAATGTAATAAAACCAGATGTAAAATGAAGATCCTGCCCGGAATCAGCGATCTTATTAATGAGCGGGTGAGTATCAGCAAGCTTCGTGATGTAGACATTGAAGACTTACTTGGCAGAGAACCCGTACAAGTAAACCTTAGGGAAATCAGTAGCTATCTAGAAGGCAGAATCGTATTGGTTACTGGCGGAGGAGGATCAATAGGGTCTGAGCTTTGCCGACAGATTGCACGATTTAAACCAAGAAAACTTATCGCACTTGATATTTACGAGAATACTGTATTTGAACTTTCAAACGAGATAAAAAACGCCTATCCTAATCTTGAATTTGAGGTGGTTATCACGTCTGTGCGAAACAGACAAAGGATGAGAGAAGTATTTGTCAAGTATAAGCCTCATGTGGTCTTTCACGCAGCTGCCCATAAGCATGTTCCTCTGATGGAGAGTAATCCAAAGGATGCAGTGCTCAACAACATCATAGGTGCAAAAAATATGATAGATCTTTCCGATGAATATGCCGTTGAGAACTTTGTACTGATTTCTACAGACAAGGCAGTTAATCCAACTAATGTAATGGGAGCAACAAAGCGGATAGCTGAGATGCTTCTCCAGGAAAAAAGTACTCATTCCCGTACCAGTTATTCCGCTGTGAGGTTTGGAAATGTACTTGGCAGCAACGGTAGTGTAATTCCACTATTTCGAAAACAGATTGAACGAGGCGGCCCTGTAACAGTTACTCATGAAGAGATTACACGTTATTTCATGACTATACCCGAGGCGGTGCAGCTTGTAATACAGGCTGGTGCCCTGGCAACTGGAGGAGAAATATTCATTCTTGATATGGGTGAGCCTATTCGTATACTTGATCTTGCGGAAAATGTTATCCGGCTTTCCGGTTATACGCCTTATGTGGATATAGATATAAAGATTACAGGACTTCGCCCAGGTGAAAAGTTATATGAGGAACTTTTGTTGGATGAAGAAGGAATAGAAAAAACTGCTCATAATAAAATATATGTAGGACATCCCTTGCCGCCTCCCGAGTCATTAAATGAAATGCTTGAAAAAGATGCAGCTTATACAGAAGAAGTAATGTATAATGGACTCTTTTCAATGAATGATGAGGAAGTAATTAAGTGGCTGCAAAAGTTGGTACCAAATTATAACAGATCAAATTCTGCAAACTCAGCAAATTCAAAATAAAATACGCGTTTATGGTTTTAGCAAACTTAAAATAAATTAATGCTTATAGCGAGGGAGTATATGGTTTTGGGGTATTATTTTGGGGGTATTATGAATGAAGGAAATGTTACAACTGGACTTGTCACGTGCACTAATTGAAAAGCAGGATTTAAATGTTTATAAAAAAGAGCTGGAAATTCTGAAAAAGAGATTTTGGTCAGAAGAAGAGGACTTTACCGGTTGGGTTCAACTGCCTTTTTCACACGATAAAAATGAACTGAAAAG
>DUPP01000065.1 GCA_012838265.1 Clostridiales bacterium | reverse complement strand
GTACTGTTTCTGTTTATAAAATTCTTCTTCATTTTAGAAATTAATTTTTTTACTTATAATTTAGCTGCATAAAAAAACAGATTAGGAGAAACATTCACATTTCTCCTAATCTGTAATTTATGATTGTATTTCACTATTTGTTTTGTCCAAACTCTCAGTCTTCATTCTGGTTGTCAACACCATTCGTCAAAGAGTCAATAAAACCTTTTTACGAACGAACTTCATTAACCTTATCCATAAATACCTTAACTCTTTCAATATCTACATGATTTTCAAAAACACCATCTTTTTTGAAAGTAGTTCCCACAACTGCACCATCAGCAATACATAGTATTCTTTCTATTGTTTCCACCTTGCTACCAGTATTAGCAAAGACAGCTGTATTTGGAATGGTATTTTTCACATCTGCCAATACTTGGGTATCAGTGGCTGCGCCTGCAGTGATACCTGAAACACAAATAACATCTGGCTTATTATTAAAAACAGTTGTTTTCGCAATTTCCTTTATATCCCTGTCTGCTAAATACTTTGCTGCCTCAGGTACAATGTTGAATAACATTTTTAAATCTTTTAATCCCAATCTCATTTTATGTCTAACAATATCCCCTGTATTAGTATCCCATAGGCCAAAATCACTGGCATAAACACCACTCATAATTTCACGTATAAATAATGCATCTGTTGCAGCAGCAAGGTCAATAGAAGCATAGGGATCCCAAAGAACATTTACCCCATAAGGAATCCTTATTTCACTCTTTAATTCTCCAATTACCCGTGCCATTGCAGCAGTAGTTTCTGGCTTAACTTTTCTTAAATAAGGCAAGCTAAATTCATTGGAAAACATTACTGAATCTACTCCACCCTCTTGTAATGCGAGAAAATCCTTTCTTGCCATATCTACTACCTTCTCCATTCCTCCATCTGCGTCAAAGTATGGGTCTCCTGGTAAAGGAAGTAAATGACACATAGCAACAATTGGTTTCTCCGTTTTAAATGTTTCTTTGATCCATTGCATTATACACATTCCTCCTCTATATTTGTAAATTACTTATACTTATGATAATTTATTTGCTTTATTAAATATAATTTAGGTTGTTAACTCCCTATTTATTTAATTTTTACTGGTTTTCTTATTTTTATCCCTTACAATAAAGCTAGTAGGTTTTCCAAGAATCCAAACACAATATAAGACTTATCTCATTATTCAAAAGTTTCCCTCTTGTCTTTAATTTTTAAAATTAAATTATAAATTAGATACTAAAACCTTAGCCCAAACTTCTTTCAATGTCTTTTAGAACCTTCATTGGGCTTTTTATATCACCTCCCAAATAATCATGAAGTTGCTTATATACTTTATATAACTCTTGGTATATCCTATGATTTTTTTCATTGGGATAATACCTGATAAAATCCTTAGGAACCATCTTGTCAATCGCTTCTAAGACAGTATTATATCCACTCTTATCTTTTGCAGCTACTGCCCCACAAACCGCTGCCCCTAATGCAGAATTATTTGCACTATTAGGCACAGATATCTCTCTATTTAAAACGTCTGCATAGATTTGCATTATTAATGGACTCTTTCTAGATAAGCCGCCTGCACCAATTATGTTTTTAACAAAAACACCCTTAGATTCATATCCATCGATAATGGTCTTTGTGCCAAAAGCTGTTGCCTCTAATAAAGCCCTAAAGATTTCCTCGGGTTTTGTTTGTAGTGTTAGGCCCATTATCATCCCGGTAAGATTATAGTTCATTAATACACTTCTATTGCCATTAAACCAGTCTAAGGCAACTAGTCCACTTTCACCAGCTTTTATTCCTGAAGCCTTTTTATTCATATATTCTAATATAGATAAACCTTCTTCTTTTGCTTGTGCAATATATTCAGCTGAAGCAAGATTTCTTCCATACCAATCAAAAATATCTCCTACAGCTGGTTGACCTGATTG
>DUPP01000064.1 GCA_012838265.1 Clostridiales bacterium | reverse complement strand
TCGCTATGATTTAATTATATCATAAAAATGCCGTATATGTTTAAATTTCAACATTTTTAAGGTTATTTGAATAAGAAAAGCCGCAGAAAAAATCCGTTTTCTTCTGCGACTTTGTCTACAGTCTGAAAAGGGTCTCTAAAAAGAGAGCCTTTTTCAATCCTTATACGAGTTCCAGGAATACCACTTCCGCGTTATCCCCTTGACGAGGTCCTAACTTTAGAATTCTGGTATACCCACCGTTTCTTTCCGCATACCTTGGAGCTATTTCATCAAATAATTTTTTTGCTACGTCTTCATCGTAGATATATGTGAGTACCTGCCTGTATGCATGTAAGTCGCCACGTTTTGCCAAAGTAATCATTTTTTCCGCTTTTCTTCTTGCTTCCTTTGCTCTGGTGTCAGTAGTTGTTATACGGCCTTCCCTAAAAAGGTCAGTAACAATATTTCTGAGCATCGCGTTTCTATGAGCGGTAGGTCTGCCTAATTTTCTGTAGCCTGGCATTTCTATTCCTCCTTTGCTAAAGGTTAGTGCTTTAGTCGTCGCTCGGTCTTAGACTGAGCCCTAGTTCTTCTAGTTTATTCTTTACTTCATCCAAAGATTTCTTGCCAAGGTTTCTCACCTTCATCATATCCTCTTCTGTTCTGTGAGTAAGTTCCTCTACGGTATTGATACCCGCACGTTTCAAACAGTTGAAGGAACGAACTGATAACTCAAGTTCTTCTATTGTCATCTCCAGTGCTTTTTCTTTCTGATCTTCTTCCTTCTCAACCATTATCTCCATGGCTTCCATACTGTCTGTCAAATCGATGAACAGCTTCAAATGCTCTTGCATAATTTTTGCACCAATAGATACTCCTTCTTTCGGAGTAATGCTACCATCTGTCCATACTTCCAGAATAAGCTTATCATAGTCTGTAACCTGGCCTACCCTTGTATTCTCAACAGAAAAGTTCACTTTTCTTACAGGGGTATAGATTGAATCTACTGGAATCACTGCAATCGGCATCGATTCAGTTTTGTTCTGCTCCGCAGGCACATACCCCCTGCCCCTGGAAATATTGATTTCCATAACAAGCGTGGCATTTTCTTCAAGAGTTGCAATATGCAAATCAGGATTAAATATTTCAAGATCACTGTCTGAAATAATATCTCCTGCAGTCACTATTTTTGGACCTACAGCATTAATAATTACTCTTTTGGAATTCCCACCGTTTATACGAACCGCAAGCTTCTTCAGATTAAGGATAATTTCTGTAACGTCTTCTTTCACTCCCGGTATAGTGGAAAACTCATGTAGGATTCCGTCAATCTTTACTGAGGTGACGGCTGCGCCCGGTAACGAGGAAAGAAGTATCCTTCTTAAACTATTTCCAAGAGTTGTACCGTATCCTCTTTCCAGAGGCTCTACGACAAATTTGCCGTAATCCTTATTTTCGTCTGAATAAAAGCATTCTATTGTCGGTTTTTCGATTTCTATCACTCAAAACCCTCCTTTATCACTCAATCGCAGTTGCTACCCCGCGATTTGTTTGATTAAAAAGCATTCAGCTTACTTTGAGTACAACTCGACGATCAGATGCTCTGCGATAGGAGTATCAATATCCTCTCTACTAGGCATAGCAACGACCTTGCCTTCTAGTTTTTCTACGTCAACCGTAATCCATGAAGGTACACTGATTGACATCTCCTTTATCTCCTTAAATTTGGGAGATGATGCGCTTTTTTCCTTTACCTTTATTACATCACCGGCTTTTACTGCAAATGATGGTATGTTTTGTTTCCTTCCATTAACAGTAAAATGTCCATGTCTGACAAGTTGTCTGGCTTCTTTTCTTGAAGAAGCAAACCCCATCCTGAATACCACATTGTCCAATCTGGTTTCCAGCATAATAAGCAGGTTTTCACCTGTGATTCCTTTTTTCTTTTCAGCTTTATCAAAATAGTTTCTGAACTGAGATTCAAGTACTCCATAAAATCTCTTAGCCTTTTGCTTTTCTCTTAACTGTAAACCATATTCAGAGACTTTCTTTCTGCTTTGTCCATGCTGTCCGGGAGCGTAATTTCTCTTTTCAATAGCGCATTTTGTGCTATAACATCTTTCTCCCTTTAAGAACAGCTTTTGGCCTTCTCTTCTGCATAATCTGCAGGAAGCATCCGTATATCTAGCCATTATTAATTACACCTCCCTTTACTATACTCTTCTTCTCTTTGGTGGTCTGCATCCGTTATGCGGAATTGGTGTGATATCTTTAATCATATTAATCTCAAGTCCTGCAGCCTGCAGCGCTCTAATTGCTGCTTCACGGCCTGATCCGGGTCCTTTTACATATACTTCTACTGTCTTAAGTCCATGCTCCATAGCACCCTTTGCTGCTTCTTCCGCAGCCATCTGGGCAGCAAATGGAGTTGATTTTCTTGAGCCCTTAAATCCAAGTGAACCTGAACTTGACCACGATAATGCGTTTCCGCTGAGATCTGTAAGGGTTACCAGTGTATTATTAAAGGTGGATTGGATGTGAGCCTGACCACGTTCAATATTTTTACGTTCTCTTCTTTTTTTTCTAACTGTCTTTTTTACAGTTTTAGCCATATTGACTTAACCTCCTTACTTGCCTTTCTTCTTTCTTCCTACAACTCTCTTAGGGCCTTTTCTGGTTCTTGCATTAGTCTTTGTGTTCTGCCCCCTAACAGGCATTCCTCTTCGGTGTCGGATTCCTCTGTAGCAGCCAATTTCCATAAGTCTTTTGATATTCAAGGTTACCTCTCTTCTGAGATCTCCCTCAACTACATATTCTGAATCTATGATTTTTCTAATGTTACCTGCTTCTTCTTCCGACAGATCTTTTACTCTTGTATTAGGATCAACCCCTGCTTTAGCGAGAATTTCCAGTGAAGTAGGTCTTCCTATGCCATAAATGTAGGTAAGTCCAATTTCTATTCTTTTGTCTCTTGGTAAGTCGACACCGGCTATACGAGCCATATATTTTCCTCCCTCTTTTACTTGGTAATTTTGTGCAATACTTTATTGCTGGCTAATTTCGTGCTCGCTTGTGTATGTCTATATACACGAGCTTTGCACTTACTCACCGCGCCGCGTGTTGAGCTTTCTCGAGTGAAGCTCAACATGCAGTTTTTTATTTATATAGAATTCCCTTGAAGTGGTTCCCTTGTCTCCCGACAATAAAACACAGCCGCTCCTCCAAGGTCAATCCTTATCACTTTTAGAATCCATTTTAATAAAATGGATTGATTACATACTATAATAACTCTCTATTAACAAACCTTAGATCATATCTTAAGCAAGTTTTGATTACTAACCTTGTTTCTGTTTGTGTTTTGGATTTTCACAAATTACCATAACTTTTCCATTTCTTTTTATGATTTTGCACTTTTCACAAATAGGTTTTACTGAAGATCTTACCTTCATTTTCTTATCCTCCTAACCCTTATCTCTCCACGTAATTCTTCCTCTTGTAAGGTCATAAGGCGATAACTCAACTTTGACCCTATCTCCTGGAAGAATCCTTATGAAGTTCATTCTTATTTTTCCTGAAATGTGTGCCAATACTTCATGTCCGTTATCGAGCTCGACAACAAACAATGCATTTGGCTGAGCCTCAAGGACGGTTCCAAATACTTCTATGACATCTTTCTTTGCCATACAATACACCTCTCTTTTATCAAACGTCGAACAACGTTAGCAGCTCTGGTTCACCATCAGTGATAACAACAGTGTTTTCATAATGAGCTGAAAGCTTTCTGTCAACTGTAACAACCGTCCAGTTGTTCTGAAGCACCTCTACTTCGTAACTCCCTTGATTAATCATAGGTTCTATAGCGAACACCATTCCGGGAGCAAGCCTTGGACCCCTGCCTGGATTCCCATAATTTGGAATTTGAGGTTCCTCATGCATCGATTTTCCAATTCCATGCCCAACAAAATCACGTACCACTGAGAATCCATCTGATTCAGCTTTTCTTTGGATAGCAGCAGAAATATCTGAAAGTCGATACCCAACTTTACAATATTTCAAGCCTTCAAAAAAGCTTTCTTCCGCACTTTTAATAAGTCTCTGTGCTTCCTCGCTAATTTTCCCAACCGGGTAGGTTCTGGCGGCATCACTGACATAACCTTTGTGTGTGCTGCCAACATCTACGCTGATTATGTCTCCTTCGCGTAATATTTTATCCGCTGAAGGGATGCCGTGAACCACTTCCTCATTTACAGATGTACATACACTGGATGGATAGCCGTTATAACCCTTAAAGCTTGGTATCATATTATTCTTAATAATAATATCTTCTACAAACTCATCGATTTCCTTCGTCGAGATTCCGGGACGGATGAAATTCGATAATTCCGAAAGGATGTAAGCGGTAACTCTTCCCGATTCTCGCATAATATTAATTTCTTCTTGAGATTTAATTATTATCATTCACTATCACCTATAGCTGCTATGATGTTTTTAAAAACATCATCGGGTTCAAGATTACCGTCTATATGGACAAGCTTTCCAGACTTTTCATAGTACTCAAGTAATGGCTTTGTTAAAGAATTGTATACTTCAAGCCTATTCTCAACAGTAGCTGCAGTATCGTCTGATCTTTGGTAAAGCTCGCCGCCGCAGACATCACAGATGCCTTCCTTTTCAGGGGGCATAGTTATAACATGATAGTTTGCATTACAGTTTCTGCATACTCTTCTTCCTATTAGTCTTGTCATCAGTAATTCTTTATCTACATCGATGTCGATAACATGAGTAATGGAGTGATTCCTTTCATCTAAAAATATGTCGAGATTACTTGCCTGATTAACTGTCCTTGGAAAGCCATCCAGTAGAAAACCTTCCAGGCAATCATCTTCCATTAACCGCGCTTCGGCAATTTTTAAAACGAGAGAATCTGGAACCAGTTCTCCTTTATTCATGTATTCTTGTGCCTCCTTGCCAAATTCAGTTCCCTCTTTTATATGACGTCTGAAAATTTCGCCTGTTGAAATATGAGGGATACCATACTTTTGACTTATCCTTGTGGCCTGGGTACCTTTTCCTGCTCCGGGGGGGCCTAGTAGTATCAAATTAATCATAATTAGATCCTCCATATTCTCCTCTATTACTTGAGGAAGCCCTGGTAATTTCTCATAACCATTTGGGTTTCAAGCTGTTTCATTGTATCAAGTGCAACACCTACAACGATTAGCAATGAAGTCCCTCCAAAGCCAATCTGCAGTGCTGTAAACTGCTGTATCAACGTAGGAAGTGTAGCAATAACCGCCAGGAATACTGCCCCTACAAATGTGATTCTTGTCATTACTCGGTTTAAATATTCAATTGTCGATCTTCCAGGCCTGATTCCTGGGATAAATCCTCCGTTAGCCTTCATATTATTAGCTACTTCTGCCGGGTTAAATGTAACCGATGTATAGAAGAAGGTAAAAAACATAATGAGGACAATGTTAAAGGATGCATATATCCAAACTCCTGGGTTACCATAAGGAGAAAGCCATTTAGTTACAAAATCTGCAAACCCGCCGTTTGGGAAAAAGTATGTGATTGTAATAGGGAATTGCAACAATGACAAGGAAAATATTACTGGAATAACCCCAGCCTGATTTACCTTCATAGGAATATGAGTGCTCTGCCCTCCGTACATCTTTCTACCAACGACTCGTTTTGCATACTGTACCGGTATTCTTCTCTGACCTTGCTGAACGACGATGATTCCAACGACTACAAATAAGGCAAATATTCCGAACAGTATAACGGATATAAATCCGACTTCCCCGGCCTGTAACTTAACCCAGGTCTGATTGATCGCGCCTGGTATTGTGGAAATGATACCTGCCATAATGATTAGCGAAATACCGTTCCCGATTCCATTCTCATTGATCTGCTCGCCAAGCCACATCAGAAATGCGGTTCCAGCAGACAATGTTAAAACAATAACTGTTATGGAGAAAAAGCTTTTATCTACAACTGCTTGCCTGAACAAGCCTACAGATAGTCCGATAGCCTGAATAAACGCAAGTCCAACCGTAAGGTATCTGGTGTATTGTGCGATTTTCTTTTTACCTTCAACCCCTTCTTTTGCAAGTGCTTCCAATCTGGGGATAGCAATAGTCAGGAGCTGAAAAATAATTGATGCAGTGATATATGGTGTGATACTCAATGCAAATATGGTAAAGTTACTGAAAGCTCCACCTGAGAAAAGATCGAACAAACCAAACAACCCTGTGTCTCCGCTGAATACTTCTTTCAGAATATCTCTGTCTATTCCTGGTACAGGAATATTGGAGCCCAGTCTAAAAATCAGAAGCATCAGTAAAGTGAAGATAATCTTGCTTCTTAGGTCATCGATTTTCCACGCCTGGGCTATTGTTTTAAGCATGCCCATATTAGATCACCTCTGCCTTTCCTCCGGCCGACTCGATCTTTTCAATTGCTGTTTTACTAAATTTATGAGCCTGTACGGTAACACTCTTTTCAAGGTTGCCCTCACCAAGAATTTTAATTCCGTCGACGACCTTCTTTGTCATTCCTTTTTCTTTCAGCAATTCTGGAGTAACTACAGTTCCCGATTCGAATACATTTAAGTCATCCACATTCAAAATAGTATACTCTTTTTTCCATATATTTGTGAAGCCTCTCTTCGGGATTCTTCTATATAGCGGCATCTGACCGCCCTCAAAGCCGATTCTGGTTCCGCCTCCACTTCTCGAATTTTGACCGTTCATACCTCTGCCGGCAGTCTTACCTTGCCCAGAAGCAGTTCCGCGCCCTTTTCGCTTTGGTTTCTTAGTGGAACCTTCAGCTGCTCTTAGTTCATGCAGTTTCATTTTTCAACACCTCCTTTACACTTCTTCTATTTGTACAAGATGTTTAACTTTTTCAACCGCTCCACGGGTCTGTGGGGTGTCGGGACGTTCCACAGTTTGGTGCAATTTTCGGAGTCCCAACGCTTCTACTACTTTTCTTTGAAGTGGGGAAGCGCCGATGACACTTTTCGTAAGTGTAATTTTTACTGTTTTGTCTGTCATTTACGTTTCCTCCTTATCCCAATATTTCTTCCTTGGTTTTTCCTCTGAGTTTCCCTATCTGTTCTACAGTCATAAGATTTTTAAGACCTTCAATAGTAGCGGATGCCATGTTTCCGGAATTATTAGAGCCGATAGATTTTGCTCTTACATCTTTGAGTCCAGCAAGTTCCAGAACCATACGCACTGCACTTCCTGCAATAACTCCAGTACCAGGAGCTGCAGGCATGATCAGTACTTTTCCGGCGCCGTATGTTCCTATTGTTCTATGGGGTACAGTGGTTCCTACCATAGGAACATATATCAATTTTTTCTTTGCATCTTCAATAGCTTTTCTTACAGCCTCAGGAATTTCCTGTGCTTTTCCAAGACCAACGCCAACATATCCTTCGCCGTTTCCAACTACTACGGTCACGCTGAATCTAAAGTTTCTTCCACCTTTAACGACCTTTGCAACACGTCTGATATTTACGATGGACTCTTTTAAGTCAAGCTTGGATGCATCAATCCTACTTTGTCGCATTCCTTTTCTCCCTTCCTGTTAGAATTTCAACCCGGCTTCACGCGCACCGTCAGCCAGTTCTTTTACTCTTCCGTGATATAAGAATCCGCCTCTATCAAAAGCAACCGTCTCGATACCCTTTGCTAGTGCTTTTTTTGCGATAGACTCTCCAACCAGCCTTGCAGCTTCCTTGTTGCCACCATAAGCAGCCTTTGCTTTGATGTCTTTATCAAGGGTGGATGCAGCAACTAGTGTATTGCCATTCACATCATCTATAATCTGAACAGAGATATTCTTTATACTTCTGAATACACAAAGTCTTGGTTTTTCAGGAGTACCGACCAGGTTCTTCCGAACTCTTCTATGTCTGGCCAAGCGTTTATCATTTCTACTCTCTTTTGCCATTTACCTCACTCCTCCCTATTTCTTGCCGCTCTTGCCTTCTTTTCTGCGTACTACTTCACCAGCGTAGTGGATTCCCTTTCCCTTATAGGGTTCAGGTCTTCTCCATTTTCTTATATTAGCTGCATAATTTCCGACAAGTTCTTTGCTGATACCTTTTACAACGATTTCAGTAGGGCTTGCAACCTCAGTCTGAATTCCGTCAGGATCTTCCATTTCGACCGGATGTGAGTATCCTAAGTTCATCACGAGTACTTTACCCTTTTTCTCTGCTCTATATCCAACTCCTACCAATTGGAGTCTTTTTTCAAAACCAGTAGTTACACCGATTATCATATTGTTTATTAAAGTTCTGGATAGTCCATATAATTTGTTCGATTCTTTTGTGTCTGAGCCTCTCGATACAGTGAGTACTCCATCACTTATTTCTACTTTGATTGATTTGCTGATCTGCTCCTGCAGCTCGCCCTTCGGTCCCTTTACAGTAACAAGATTATCATCACTGACCTTGACCTCAACGCTGGCAGGAAGCTCAACAGGTAATTTGCCTATTCTTGACATTATCTATTTCCTCCCTACCAAATATAACATATTACTTCGCCGCCAACACCAAGCTTTCTGGCTTGCTTATCGCTGATTACTCCTTTTGATGTGGATATAATCGCAACTCCTAAACCACCAAGTACCTTTGGTACCTCGTCGCTCTTAGCATAAACCTTAAGCCCAGGCTTTGAAATTTTCTTAATTCCGGTTATTACTCTTTCTTTGTTTGCGCCATATTTCATTTGAATTCTTATGATTCCTTGCTTATTGTCTTCTATAATATCAAATCCTTTAATGTAGCCTTCCTCAGTTAAGATTCCCGCAATTGACTTCTTCATCTTTGATGCGGGTATATCGACTGTTGGATGACCTACAGTATTGGCATTTCTGATTCTAGTTAGCATATCAGCTATGGGATCCGTCATGGTCATTTTGAAGTGCCTCCTTCCTATTACTTTTGTTTACCAGCTTGCTTTTTTAACACCAGGAATTTCTCCTCTGTAAGCAAGCTCTCTGAAACATATACGGCATATACCAAACTTTTTTAAAACAGCATGTGGTCTTCCGCAAATCTTACATCTTGTATATGCACGTGTTGAAAACTTAGGTTTTCTCTGTTGTTTTACTTTGAGAGATGTCTTTGCCATTAGTTCCCTCCTATTTCTCAAACGGCATTCCTAGGAATTCAAGGAGCGCTTGCGCCTCTTCATCTGTCTTTGCCGTTGTAGTGAATACGATGTTCATCCCTTTGATTTTATCTACCTTGTCAAAGTTGATTTCAGGGAATATAAGCTGCTCTTTTATACCTATTGAGTAATTTCCTCTGCCGTCGAATGCATTTCTGCTTACCCCTTTAAAGTCTCTTACTCTTGGAAGGGCAATATTGAAAAACTTATCAGCAAATTCATACATATTATCCCCTCTTAAGGTAACTTTTGCTCCAACAGGCATACCTTGTCTTACCTTGAAGTTAGAAATTGACTTTTTTGCCTTTGTAACAACAGGCTTCTGTCCGCTTATCAATGCTAATTCTTCAATCGCAGTCTCCAAAAGCTTCGCGTTATCCTTCGCTTCTCCAAGCCCCATGTTAATGGTAATCTTTTCAAGCCTTGGTGCTTCCATGACGTTTTTATATTTGAATCTTTCCATTAAAGACTTAAACACTTGGTCTTTATAGATTTCTTTTAGTCTTGCTGCCAAAATCGTTCCCTCCTTTCACTCTGACTAGTCCAGAATCTGTCCCGTTTTTTTGGATATTCTTTTCTTTTTTCCGCCTTCGATTTTGTATCCAATTCTTGTAGGAGCTTTTGCTTTACTATCGTAGTATAAAACGTTTGAAACATCGATTGGACCTTCTTGATGCTTAATCTCACTTCGAAGTTTTCTTGTCTGTTTCTGATGTTTGGTCTGAATATTGACACCTTCTACGATAACTTTATTTTGCTTTGGCAATGCCTTTAAAACCTTGCCTTTTTTTCCTTTATCCTTACCGGTGATTACCACCACCGTATCATCTTTTTTTATATGCATCTGTACACCTCCCCGCTAAAGTACTTCTGGTGCTAATGATACGATTTTCATAAAGCTCTTGTCTCTTAATTCTCTGGCAACTGGCCCAAAGATACGGGTTCCCACAGGATTTTTATCTTCTTTTATAATAACTGCTGCATTTTGATCAAACTTAACATAGCTTCCATCTGCCCTTCTGGTGCCATGCTTTGTTCTAACAACGACAGCTCTAACTACGTCGCCTTTTTTAACAACTCCGCCAGGGGTTGCTTCCTTTACGGCACATACGATTACATCACCTATGTTCGCGTACTTACGACGGGTTCCACCCAGAATACGGATACATAATACTTCCTTCGCGCCTGAATTATCAGCTACTCTTAATCTGCTTTCCGGCTGAATCATGACTGGTGCCTCCTTTACTATTTAACTTTTTCGATTACGTTCACAAGTCTCCATCTCTTATGCTTGCTGAGAGGTCTTGTTTCCATAATTCTAACTTTATCTCCGATCCTGCACTCATTATTTTCATCGTGAGCTTTGAATTTCTTGGTTCTCTTCACTGATTTTCCGTAAAGAGAATGTCTTACAAAATCTTCAACAGCAACACTGATTGTCTTATCCATTTTATCGCTGACTACAATGCCAACCCTGGTTTTTCTTCTATTTCGTTCTTGAATGTCCGGCATATTACATCCTCCTTTCGATTAACCTTGAATCCTCTTCAATTCTTTTTCCTTCATTATGGTTTTCACCTGCGCAATTTTCCTTTTTATATCTCTCATTTTAATGGGATTCTCGAGCTGACCTGTAACGTGCTGAAATCTAAGATTAAACAATTCATTCTTCAACTTCTTCACTTCTGCGTTTAACTCGGAATCTGTCATTTCTCTTATCTTTTC
>DUPP01000063.1 GCA_012838265.1 Clostridiales bacterium | reverse complement strand
TGGCTTAAGGATCATGCAAATTCGGATGGTTTGGTGAAAGAGGCCAGTGTAGTTTGGTCTGGGCGTCTTTTGTGGAATATAAATGAAAAATCTGTTAGAACAGCATATGATAGGCAAAGGTAAGAAAGGGGGCATTTCTCAATTAAGAAATGCCCCAGATTATCTACCCGTATATCATATTTAATAATTTAAGCGATGTCCAATCATTCACTAACATGTACGCAGAAATCAGCAAAAGATTATTCTTTAATGACTCAAATAATGTTTAATCATTCACTTGCGCATTTGCAGCCGGTGGTATCTTAATGTCGATTGAATTTCCCGGGGAGAAGATATTCTTTAGGTCCATAGGAATGGGGAATAATATTGTATTGCCTGGTTGTGAGGCTGATTCACTTATAGTTCTAAGTATACGCAAAGTCATTGCCCCATCCACCTTGGAGAGTATCTCGGTAGCCTCAGCAATTTTTTGTGCAGCCTGCTTTTCTCCGTCTGCTTGGATAATAACTGCTCTTCTGTCACGCTCCGCTTCCGCCTGTCTTGCAATAGCACGCTGCATTTCGTTTGGGATTATAACATCCCTGATTTCCACAGCTGTGACCTTAATACCCCAAGGCTCGGTTGCTGAATCAACAATTACCTGAATTCTTTTATTAAGTCTGTCCCTTTCGGAAAGAAGTTCATCCAGATCAGCCTGTCCCACAACACTTCTCATAGTTGTCTGGGCAAACTGGCTTGTAGCGTCATGAAAATGCTCGACGTTTACAATAGCCTTATCAGGTTCCATTACCCTATAGTACAAAACAGCATTTACCTTACAGGTTACATTGTCCTTCGTGATAACTTCCTGGGGAGGAACGTTGTCAACGACAATTCTTAAAGAAACTCTTGTGATTTTATCGATAAATGGAATAATCAGAAAAAGTCCAGGACCTTTCACTGATACCAGCCTTCCAAGCCTGAAAAGTACCCCTCTTTCGTATTCTGGTATAATTTTTACTGCCTTCATAAGAAGAGCAATAGCAAGGAATATGGCAATAACATATGGCAATATATTTCCTAAAATGTTCATTGTAAAAAACACCTCCTATATATAAGTTGGATACTTTTATTTATTCTTCAGCCGGCTCTACTATAAAGATCATCTGCTGTCTTTTAATAATTTTTACCCGGGTTCCGGCGGAAATACTTATATCGTCATTGACAGCCCTCGCCCTCCAGAGCTCACCATTTACCAGGATGTATCCTTCGGGGTCAAGGTCTTCAGTAACGATTCCAAATTCGTTAGTAAATTCACCGAAGCCTTTTTTCGGCGGAAGCTTCCTGAGTTTTGAAATGCCAGCTAAAACAACAAGAAGAAAGATAGATGCAACAATGCCAATCCCTATAGCCATAAGTCTGAATTGTACAATCCAATTGCTTGCAACAAGGGGCTCTACTGGTAGGAATATTATTCCAAGAGTAATACTGATAATACCTCCTACTCCCAGCACACCGTATGTGGGGGTAAAAATCTCTGCTATCAAAAGGGCTATGCCAAGGACTATCATTACTACTGCAAAGAAATTGATTTCAAACATACCCATGCCGAATAATGCCAAAACCAAAGAAATTGCTCCAGTTACTTCTGGTAAAAATGTACCCGGAGTGCTAAAACCTATGAATAAGCCAAAGACTCCTACTAAAAGCAAGATAAAGGTAATCTGAGGATTACTTATAATGTGAGTGATTTTTTCACTTATATTTGATTCAATTGATTCGATTTCAGCATTTTGGACTTCTAGAGTAACAATAGTGTTATTAATCTGAATATTTGTTCCGTCAATTGTTTGAAGCAGTGCTTCAAGATCAGGCTCAATATAGTCAACTACTCCCAGGTCAAGTGCATCCGCACTGGATAGAGTCAGATTCTCAGTAACAAAACGCTCAGCAACATCCCCAGGTC
>DUPP01000062.1 GCA_012838265.1 Clostridiales bacterium | reverse complement strand
TAAAAACTGAGCTTTTAGGCAGTTCCGATTGGGAAGCGGCAAATAAAAAAGAACTGATCAATCAGGGAAGATAGACAGAAAACGGATGATAGCGGCTTTCAATAATCCATATGTGATATGTGAGAAAGTAACTGAACAGATATTTAGCAAGGGAGGTAAACGTAGTGAAAGTTTTATTGATGGGCTCAGGCGGTCAAGGTGGGCCTTGCGCATCCATATTAGCCCACGACAAGGATGTAGAAAAAATCATAATAGGTGATATTAATTTAGAGATGGCTCAGAAGGTAAAGCAGAAAATCAATAGCGATAAAATTGAGATAAGAAAAGTAAATGCCGGTTCAATTGATGAAGTTGCTAAAGCGGCAGAGGGAGTGGATGTTCTTATTGATCTGGTGACTCCACTTTATTACTACAATGTACTACAAGGTGCATTAAAAGCAAAAGTGAATTATGTAAATACTGCTTATGATAAATTTATGTGGGACAATAAAATGGAGCTAGGGAAAAGACCTAAGCTTTATTCAGAGTTTCAGGCAAGCGGTATATCTGCTATCCTTGGATGTGGTATGTCATCTGGATATACAAATGTATTAATTCGATATTATGCAGATAAATTAGATACATTAAAGAGTGTAAAAGTACGACTAGCTAAAAAAGACACATCTATCGGAAAGTATGGTGATGCTGTTACTGCATGGAATCCAGGTTGGGATCCAAGGCAGGCATTATTGGACTTCGTCTTGCCATCGACCGTATTTAGAAATGGTGAGTATGAACTTATAACTGAGCCTTTTTCAGAAATAGAAGAGTGGAAATTTCCAGAACCCATCGGGCTAACTCCTGTATCGTTACATGCACATGAAGAACCATACTCGGTTCCGCTTAGCTTTGAGTCAAAAGGAATCGAATATTGCGATTTTAAATATTATGTAAATATGCAGATAGCTCCACTAATATCGCTTGGTTTAGCATCTCAAGAAGAAATTGACGTCAAAGGACAGAAAGTAAAGCCTCTAGATGTAGTATTATCTCTTGTACCTAAGCCGGGAGATGGTTTTCTAAATGAGAATCCAGCTGATTTTAAACATCAGGACGAAACAAAACATACTCACATCATGTTGGAAGTAGCAGGAGAAAAGCAAGGAAAACATAAAGTATATACAGTGTTTATACCAACGATGAACAATCCTAGACAAAAAATGTATGAGCTATTTGGTACATCATTAATTAATGTAGCCCTTCCTGCAGTAACCGGGGCGAAGATGCTTGCAAAAGGTGGGCAGCCTACCGGAGTAATTTTCCCTCATGATTTGGATCCTAATGAATTTCTTGGTACTATGTCCGAATCGGGTTACGAACATAAATTCATCGAATTATAATAATAAAATACAAGGGTACTAAAAGAAAGGAGAGGTAAAAAAATGGAATATGGTGCATTATGTTTAATACCACCAGTATTTATTGTTGCATTTGCTCTTATAACCCGTAAAAGTTTTTCCTCATTAATGTTAGGTTCTGTCCTTGCTTGTATCATTATGTATGGGATTACCGGATATAGTGAAACAATGGATCTTGTATATGGTGTATTAATGGATGGAGATGTACAATGGACAATTCTTATAACAGGTCTTTTTGGATGTTTAATACATCTCCTACAGGCATCTAAAGGAATAGATTCGTTTACTAATGTAGTATCTCGTTTTGCAAGTAATGCTAGAAGAACGATGCTTGGTGCATGGTTTGTCGGCCTTGTTATATTTATAGGTGATATGCTTAATATCATGGCAGTAGGTGTCACTATGAGGAAACTTACAGATAAACATAAAGTGCCAAGAGAGATGCTAGCCTATATAATGGACGCAACTGCTGCACCCGTTGCTGTACTTGCACCGGTAAGCTCTTGGGCTGCGTTTTTTATAACTATTTTTATGGCACAACCTGAGGTTACGTTTAATAGTACTTCTAAGGTAGCAAATTATGCATCGCTGTTTCCGATGTTGTTTTATCCAATAGCTACAATACTGTGTGTATTTTTACTTAGCTGGGGCATACTCCCAAAAGTTGGACCAATGAAGCGCGCTTTCGAACGGGCAGCTACAACCGGGAAAGTATATTCTGATCAAAGTGCCCAATACAATATGATAGATGAAATCGAAGAAGATGATCATATCAAACCAAGAATAATTAATTTTATCCTTCCTGTTGGAGTATTAATTTTCCTTGCAATCTACTTTGGGGACGTACTTATGGGAGCTATATTTGCTATCGTAACCTCTATCATTCTTAGTTTTATTCAGAGAATATTAGATTTTAATGGAGTAGCAAAAACTTGTCTTGACGGCTTTATAAGTATGATGCCAATGATTATAATCGTTGTAGGTGCTTTTATGGCAAGAGATTCCTTAGTGGCTATGGGTCTGCCTACATATGTTATTACTAAACTTCAGCCATTGATGAGTCCCGCTTTATTACCTGTTATTACATTTCTGGCTACTGCTACGCTTTCGTTTGTTACAAGCAGCAGTTGGGGGATTCCTGCAGTAATTGTTCCTATTGTTGTGCCATTAGCTGCCGCTATAGGTGCTCCAATTCCTCTTACACTTGCTGCTATTGTCTCTGCTGCATCATTTGGCAGCCATGCTTGCTTCTATTCAGATGCTACCGTTATTACTTCTGCTATAGCAAAAATTGAAAATACAGAACACGCATTTTCACAATTCCCTTATGCTGTGATGGCGGCGGGAGCAGCTGCTATCGCTTACACAATAGCCGGGTTAATAATGGTTTAATTTATAGAAATAGAGTATTTTATAAAAATTACAAGAAATAAACTAACCTAAACCAACCTCCTATGACGGAATATAATATTCTGCCATAGGAGGTTTTATAATTTAATATTTAATGGTATTTTGTTGTATAATATTGCGTAGATGCTTAATTGATTGTTTTTGTCTTTAAGCATTGCAAATCCTCCTTTCGGTTGTGTTTTCGTTAATTACATTATACCAGATTTAGGAGGATTTTGCTTTACTTAAATAGATTTATCCATCGTAATTATTTACATTAATTTACATCGTTTTTCAGTGGTCTCATAACTGTACGGGAATCTCCTTCTAAACTATTCATTTTCCATACATGTTCATATATTTGGTCAGTGGAAAAAATCCGTTTTGGACTTTTGATAAACAGTTTTAATATATCAAATTCTTTAGCAGTCAAGTTTACAAGCTCTTCATTGACAAAGACCTCACGGGTTAACATGTTTACTGTTAACCCAGAAATTTCAAAGATTTGATTATCTTCTTCAGTCTGTTTTAAAATATTTGATGATTGTTGTCTGCGAAGATGGGCCTTGATCCTGGCAATTAGTTCTCCCGGGAAAAAGGGTTTTGTCATATAATCATCGCCTCCCGCTGAAAGGGCTATGATTTTATCAATTTCTTCCGATTTGCAGCTGAGAAATAGGATAGGCACATTGGTTTTTCTTCTAATTTGTAATGAGAGATCTGTCCCCTCAATGTCAGGTAGCATAATGTCCAATATGATTAAGTCGGGTTGCTCATCTTCTATAATTGCTAAAGCATCCTTGCCTGTGTAAGCAGACAAAGGCAGGAAACCCTCTTTGATAATATAAGAACGTATTAAGTCATTAATGGCTTTTTCATCATCCACAATAAGAATTTTTTCTCCTGGCATAATTATCAACTCCTTTTAGTCTTTATAGAGGGGTATTGTAAAAGTAAAGGTACTCCCCTTTCCTAACCGACTTTTAGCAAAAATTGTTCCTCTATGCGCCGCTATGATTTCTTTTGATATGGTTAAACCTAAACCGGTACTGGACATCCTCTTTTCTTCTGATACTGTTGAGGACATATAAAACCTATCGAATATATGAGGAAGATCATCTTGGGAGATTCCAGAACCGGTATCAGTGACTGAAACGTAGAAGTTATCCTTTGTGGAATCAATTCCAAACTTTATGATTATACTGTCTTTCGCCTTAGTATATTTTATCGCATTAGATATTAGGTTTGCAAATACCTGATCGATTCGTTCTAAATCAATTATAAGATATTTCTTAGATAAGGCTTCACGATCAATCTTATATCTAAGCGTTAAGTGAGCAGTTTTGATATCCAATTTGTGCCGACTCATCAGATCTATGGCTAGTTCGTTCGCCTCTATCCTCATAAATTGCATAGAGAATTGTTTTGTTTCAAGCTTAGAAAGTTGAATCAAATCATTAATTAGCCTTTCCATAGTAAGAGATTTAGTAAAAATAATATCGATGGCATCTTCTATTTGTTTGGTGTCTTTAATAGTACCATCATTAATAGCATTTATATAGCCTATTATGGAGGTAATAGGCGTTTTCAATTCGTGGGATATGTCAACGCCGGAATATTTTTGACTGAAACGCCGGTTAATAATTGACCCAATCGCCGGTCTTCAATCGCCGGAATTTGTTTGGCCGGTTTTCCGTTGCGCCGGATCATCCTCTGCCGGAATATC
>DUPP01000061.1 GCA_012838265.1 Clostridiales bacterium | reverse complement strand
AAAGGGATCATTTCTAGTCAAAGCATAAATAAATCTTTTTATTTCCTCCCCATACACATCACATATTTTCTCGAAAAGCTGCATCTTTTTATGCTTATTTCCGATATCACCCATAACCCCACCATTCGTTCGATATTATATTATCTATTTTTTTGCAGTTTTTATTGCATTTTTAATATAAATATATCTAAACGTGAGATTCATAGGATAATTTTGCCAGATTTAGTCGATATTATGTTGAAATTAAGATTTTTCATATTTTGAAGTGAATAGTTTATTTAAAACCAATGTATTTTAGACATGATGCGCTTTTTCCAAATAAAAAAGACAGCTCTATGAACTGCCTTTTTTAAAATCACGCTTGTTTTGTTTGTAGCTGGATCAGTTACGGTCTAATAAAATGCTGTACCCAGTATGTGGTTCCTCTGCTGTCTGTAACATAACCAACTCCGATTTCAGTAAAGCTTGAATTCAGTATATTGGCTCTATGACCAGGTGAATTCATCCAGCCATTCATTACCTCTTTTGGTGTCTTTTGCCCTCTGGCGATATTTTCACCTGCCGCAGTATAGGTTATGCCGAACTGCTTCATCATATCGAATGGTGAACCATAGGTTGGTGACTGGTGATCAAAGTAATTTTTATCCCTAAGGTCTTCTGCTTTTTTCTCGGCTACTGCTGAGAGCTGTGAATTCACTTTCAGAGCTGGAAGTCGGACAGCTGCTCTTTCCTTATTTACGAGATCAACAACCTGCTGCTCGTATGATCCAAAGCTTGCTGCTGGTGATTCCACCGCTTCTGTTTGTGCCGTATTGGTGGTTGTGTCCGTTTTAGCAGTTTCTGCTCTTTCAGCATTAGCTGCAGGTGCTGGTGCTGCCTGTGTTGGTGGTGCCTGTAAGATTTGCTGATCCGACCTTGTCGGCTGACTTGTTTGCTGTATCGTTAGATTTTGTAATCTAAAACCGTTGAACTGCTTAATAAAATCATTATATATTTCGCTATAGTTGCTTGGAATACTTCTAGCCACCTGGCTATTGCCTAAAGCAAATACTTGTGCGGGTACTGCCATTACGAACATCAAAACCAGTGTCAATGTGATTTTGATAAAATTGTTTCTCATTATTGTTCCTCCTTTACTTTTCATGATTTTAATTAAATATCATGAAAAATTCGTAACAAAATTTTATTGTTAAGATTTTCTAATATGTCACCTCGTCACAAGCAAAAGTATAACGAATTGCTCGGAATAAAAAAACCCCGCAATATTTACCATAAACGCAATATTTACCATATAAAAAGTAATAATACTCAGATAGTTAATGATTCTTCTAAACGTAGAATAAATTATAAAACCACAAGATGGGTATCACTTTCCAAGATGTATTGTATTAGCTAACTTATGTTCGCAAAAGTTGCTACAGCCGTACCTGCTATTATACCACTGCTCTTCAAACGTCCTTCAGCAGATAGAGTAGTCAATCTTTTCCCTGATGATGTTACTTTTGATGTTATAATCAAAGAATCATTTACGGGTACAGGTTTTATGAAATTGACTGTTATATTACCGGTAACGGCACGGTTGAGATAATTCGCAAAAACACCCATTGCTATATCAAAAGCAGTGGATACGATTCCGCCGTGCATCACTCTATTTGAATTAAGCTGCCATTCCATTACAGGAAACTCTAGAGTAATCGTTCGTTCTATTTCACTACAGCTGACAAATTGCACTGTCATAAGCTGATTGACTTGTCCATTTTCTTTATTGATAATTTCAAGAATCCTTCTAATTCCTTTTTCAAACTTATCTTGTTCCAATAGTTCATCTAAATGTTTCATTAATCCGACTCCTTTTATTCTGTATAATCATTTTTTCCAAATTGAATTAATTATAACGCATACGAGAAGAATTTTATACTTTAGAAAATACAAATGGTATGATAAAATATCAGTTGAATTTATTTGTATGCTTAATATGAATACTATTGAGGTATATATTCTAATAAATTGCTCTAGGAGCAGATAACAAGTAAGGGGATGATGAGTTTGCTCAAACTGAATAATGTCAATGTTACCATAAATGGAAACAATGAAAAAATTGAAATATTAAAGAACATAGATCTGACATTTGAAGATAATAAAATCTATGTAATTACAGGGCCTAACGGTGGAGGAAAATCCACCATAGCAAAATCTATAATGGGAATAATTCCAGTCAGCAGTGGCCAAATAATTCTTGATGATATAGATATTACTGATAAAAGCATTACAGAAAGAGCTAAATTAGGCATAGGTTACGCATTTCAGACACCTGCAAGGTTTAAAGGCTTAAAAGCTTCTGATATGCTAAATTTAGCAAAAGGTGAAAATAATACTGATATCTGCCAACTTTTTTATGATGTTGGTCTATGTGCCCAGGATTATCTTGACCGCGAAATTGATGCGACCTTTTCAGGCGGTGAATTGAAGCGTATTGAAATTGCCAGCATTCTTGCAAGAAATCCAAAAATTGCTCTGTTTGACGAGCCGGAAGCAGGAATTGATTTATGGAGTTTCCAAAGACTAACAGAAACATTCGAAAAAATGCATCAGAGATATGATACCACTATCATTATTATCTCTCATCAAGAAAGAATACTAAGATTGGCAGATGAAGTAATCTTAGTAGATGATGGAACTATTACAGAAATTACATCCCGTGAAAAGTTTTTAGAAACCATTTCACATATTGATTCTGATTGTGCTTGCAGAAATGAATGTATAAAAGGAGGTGTCATAAATGTTGACTGCGATAGATAAAGTCCTTTTAGAAAAAATAGCAGATTTACACGAAATACCTCAGGGCGCATATAATATACGAAAAGATGGTCAGGGGATTAGTCGTAATACTACTAAAAACATAGATATTATAACGAAGCAGGACAAGCCTGGCATTGATATTATAATTAAACCGGGAACAAAAGGAGAAAGTGTACACATCCCTGTAATTTTATCAAAAGAAGGGTTGACAGATGTAGTTTACAATACATTTGAAATTGGGGAAGGCTCAGATGTTTTGATCGTAGCAGGCTGCGGAATTCACAATGCGGGTAGTGACGATGAGCAGCATGATGGGATTCACGAATTTTACGTGCGCAAGGGAGCTCGTATGAAATATGTCGAAAAACACTATGGGCAAGGTGGAGGAACGGGTAAAAATATATTAAATCCCAAAACAATAATTGAAGTTGAAGAAAATGGTGTAGCAGAACTTGAAATGATTCAAATAAAAGGCGTTGATAAAACAGTACGAGATACAGATGTAATCCTTCATAAAAATGCACGTCTTATTGTGTCCGAAAGATTACATACCTATATGGTTCAAAATGCAGAATCAAATATCAATGTAAAACTAATGGGTGAAGATTCTAGTGCCCAAGTTATTTCCCGTTCAGTAGCACAGGATGATTCCAAGCAGGTTTTCCATATGAATCTTTTAGGTTACAATAAATGTGCAGGTCATATACAATGCGATTCAATAATTATGGACAATGCAAAAGTATCGGCAATACCAGAAATTTCAGCTTTTCATTCTGACGCTCAGCTTGTTCACGAAGCAGCGATCGGTAAAATTGCATCTGATCAATTGATAAAATTAATGACACTTGGCCTTACAGAAAAAGAAGCAGAGAATATCATTTTAAAAGGATTTTTAGGATAACTACATTTATCTTTAATCCGAATAATTCTTCAGTATAACAGTATAACTTCTGTATAATCAGTACAGAACGATATAGAGCATGATAAAACTTCCCTTTAGTGTTGTCGTAACACCATTTGATAAGAGGTTTTATCAATGCTCTATTTTTTCATAATTAAATTTTCGAAATCTCTCACAATGCATAATTCGTTGAAACATTCAAACATACTGGCGCTTTGATCCGAGAAATTGCCAAAGCACCCACCCCACCTTCCAATAGATCCAATGGAACCCTTTTATCCTAATATCTTTTCACTATAACCTTTCATATTCTTTATTAATTTTAATAAGTACCCTTCTTTTTTTCTTTATATTGCCGAAATTTAATATAACTGATCAATTTTATATCATTAATCGAGCGCGAAATCATCTATATATCAAAATGTCAAATATTTTGATGAAATATGTTGAAATGTTTATGCTAGTATAATAAAATTCAACTAGTTGGTATTCTGGAATAGTTTAGCAAAATGGAGAATGTTTTAATGAAAATCGTCATGAATCTTAACAAAAAACTGTTCGATTCAAACCTTTCGAACATTTTTCGAATCCTGCTGATAACTTTATTGCTGGCATCTATTTTTCTTCTTGTATATACAACGGGTGGGAGTCCAAATACAAACCTCCATCTCATTTATATTCCAATCATCATTTCGGCTTATTACTGGGGTGTTATTGGAGGAATCAGTGTTGCTATCATTTCAGGTACCTTAACGTGTCAATTAATTCCATCAAACGTTTCCAATGGTATTGTATATTCTGATGCTGATTGGATAATACAATTACTCGTCCTTACGTTGGTTGGACTAGTCACTGGATATATTTTTATGGAAGTTAATAAATTAAGCATAAGAGCAAAAGAATATGATTTTATTAACCTTTTTACAGGAATGTATAACATTAATAAACTAATATGTAATTTAGAAGAGAGGATGAATAATAGTGAAAAATTTGTTATCATTTCCATTAAGCTAACGAATATCGAAGAAATAAGCAAATATATAGAACCCGAATTTGCAAACGATATCGCAAAAAAACTATCCACCGAATTATTAGTTAAATACGGTAAAGATGCAGTATATACTTCTGGTCATGATGAGATTGACCTTGTTATATATCCAAACAGTGGATATCTTGAAGAATGCAAGCAGATTCTCAAACAGTATACAACTGCTTTCAAATTAAATCAGTTTTCAATAAGAATAGCAATGAAAATTGGTATATATGAATATGATGGAACTGATGAAACACCAATAAATGTCTACAATAAAGCTAGAATTGCATACGAACAAGGGACCGAGCAAGAAACCGATATTTATTTTTATAATAAAGAGTTTGAGATCAATAGGAAAAAAAATCTTGAGATTTTGGGCTCATTACTTGAATCGATAAACAACAATGAGCTATATCTGACCTATCAGCCCAAGATAAATATTGCTGACGATACTATATGCGGTGTAGAGGTACTGACTAGATGGGATAGGGGTGAAAAAAGACCTGTAGGCCCAGACGTTTTTATTAAGCTAGCTGAGGATATAGGGTTTATAAATCAAATATCCAAATTTGTATTCGAAAAGTCTTTGAACCAAATTGCTAACTGGAGGAGCAAAGGTATATCGCTGAGTTTTTCAATAAATTGTACAGCTAATGAATTGCTGGATGATAACTTAATTGAATGGGAACGAAAAATAAATGAGAATAATAAATTGAATCTATCAATGTTTATAATAGAAATAACAGAAAGAATCATTTCAGTTAATAATGATAAAATAAAAGACAAAATAGAAGAATTAAGGGCAAAAGGAATAAGGATTTCTATTGATGATTTTGGTACCGGATTTAACTCTCTTATAAGAGTAATGGAATTTCCTTTTGATGAAATAAAAATCAGCAAGTATTTCATTGATAATATTATAAATATTGAAATCAGAATGATGATAAAAGCAATAATTGATTTGGCGCATAAGTTTAACAAAACGGTTGTAGCAGAAGGAGTTGAAACGCAAGAACAGTTAAATATCTTAAGGGAAATAAAATGTGATATCGCTCAAGGATACTATTATTCTAAACCATTAACAGCTGATGAATTTGAGAAATATTATCTTGGAAGAATTAATGAAAGCAAAGGGGCATAAGCCCCTAAAATCAATCTGCCTATTACCTTCCCAAGTCAATGATGTTTTGTATAAGAGCTTTACATTTTCCGCATTCTTCTCCTGTTTCTTCATCTATGCCTGTTCCTGCACCCGTTACCTCTCCAACTTTTTCTACTGTATCAGCACCATTTTTTATCGCATTTAATACTGTTTCTAAAGATACTTCCTTACATCCACAAACAGAAGAGAGAATAGCCTCCAATTCACTTTTACACCCTTCACATTCTGTACACACACCTGCTTGTTTAGTTAAATCCTCTATCGTTCTGGCACCAGCAACCATAGCCTTTCTAATAGTTAGATAGTCGATGTTATTTT
>DUPP01000060.1 GCA_012838265.1 Clostridiales bacterium | reverse complement strand
TATGTGAGGTCTTGATTGTGTCAACACCTGAATTGTTACATCAGATGGAACTAAATCATCTTCTATGAGTTTTCTTACAAATTGGAATTCCGTATCCGAAGCTGCCGGAAAAGCAACTTCAATTTCTTTAAATCCTATATCAACCAAGAATTTAAAAAAATCCAATTTTTCTTCTAAAGTCATAGGATTTATGAGGGCTTGATTTCCATCCCTTAAATCCACACTACACCAAATAGGCGCTTTTTTTATCTCATTGTCAGGCCATTTTCTGTTTTTAATGGGTACCTCATAATATGCTTTTTTATACTTTTTATAATTATAACTCATATAAAATCTCCTTTCATGTAATAAATTTCATTAGTTAATTGCTAAACCCTATAACCCGCTAAAATTCTACATTTTTTAGCTTTTATATCTATACAACTCCTCACTTTTTGTGGTATAATGTAGTTAAACAGTAACATAATATCAAAAAAGTAAGGAGATGTAATCTAATGATTAAACCGAAACAGCTATCACTTAATGATATTTACGCAGGCTGCCTCGAAACCTTTGAAAACGACAAACCCAAATTTCTTTCTATGTTGGAAGAACATCTTGATATTGATGCCCTTATACCATTGAGTTTCAAAATGCATTTTAGAAATCATACCGGAAGACCTCGTAAATATCCACTAAGTGCATTTATTCTTGCTCTAATTATCCAGCGTATATTTAGCATCCCAACCGATAGCCTTCTGATTGTATTTTTAACATATTCACGAGAACTTCGCGAATTCTGTGGCTTTGATAAGGTGCCCGATGCATCAAAGTTCACGCGCTTCAAACAGGATTTTAAAGATGACCTCAAAACCATGTTTGATAACCTTGTCGATCTTACCGAGCCAATCTGCCAAGACATAGACAGCAAGCTTGCGTCAATGACTATCTTTGATACCTCCGGTATTGAAGCGTATGTTCAGGAAAACAATCCTAAATTCATCAACGCTTTAATTAAAAGGTTGAAGGCATGGAAATCTGCAAAAGGACTTGATGCTTCCTATGATCCATATAAAGCAGCATATGGTTCAATGCCAACTCACGCTGAAGCTGATCCTGCCATTAAGCAAATGTATATCAATGGTCACTTCTGCTATTCCTACAAATTCGGTATGATTACAAACGGACTCGGCATTGTTCGAGATATTACTTTTTATGATGAAAATTACTACCTCGAACACCCCGAAATTCTAGTCTCCAAGAAAGAAGATTCTCCTGATGAAGACAAATCATTAGCAGATTCTAAGGCTCTTCTGCCAACCCTACGGGACTTCTTTGAGAAACACCCTTTGATAAAACCGTCTGTATTTCTTGGTGATTCAGCCTTTGATTCTATCGATATCTACAATGAGCTGCTTGGTAAAGACGGTCTTGGTTTTAACAAGGCGTTTATACCGCTTAATTCCGCACATGATTTAAAATATCCAGATTGCCCAATTAATGAAGATGGAATGCCATGCTGCCCTGACAATCCTACACTTCCAATGAAGCCCGAAACAAGTAATTCACATCTTCGTTGCGGTATGCCTACCCTCAAGTTTGTCTGTCCCAAGATGTCTTGGGTAAAATGCGAGGATGGAAAGTACAGACGTCGCACTTCTTGTGAAAACCCCTGCACGGATTCCCCCTGCGGTCGTATGTTCTATGTCTATCCGGGAAAAAATCTTCGTACCTTCCCCGGAACTGCTCGTGGAACCGAAGAATGGGATGATACCTACAAAATACGCGTAACCGTCGAAAAATCCATTAACCACTTTAAAGACAGTTTCAACGTTGCAGGGCGAAAAACAAGAAATGCCCTTACTTCGGAAGCTGATTTGTATTTAGCAGGGATTACTCAACTTGTTACTGTGCTTCTTGCTGATAGTATACACCAACATAAATACATACGAAGCCTCAAACCGTTGATTTCAGCATAGCAGTATTTAAATACGTCATACAGGCTTCTGCATCCCCCATATCGTTTTTATAATATGGGTTTACTTCCGCATGCATTCATACTGAATTAGAACAATTCTCCATAGCTTTTGTTTGTCGTTATTCTATTTTCAATGTTCATTGCTGCGTCTGCGTCCGCAGCTTTACTATAATTGGGTATATATGGTATTCTCTTTTAAAGAGTTTCGCAATTACCTAATTAAAAAACAAAATAAAATGAATAAACTAATCCTTTGATAAATAAAATATAAACACATAAGTTTCCAATACTGAATTTATTACCATAATTGTTACCATGTACATTTTTAATTATATACAATTTCTTCTATATGAGTCAATAGTTTTTACATTACATTTATGTTACATATGACTTTAAACTACTTTCTTAAAAATCACATTATTATACAATCATGTTCTTTCTTGGATATTAATAATCCAACCGGTAATGCTTATCTTGCTTTGCTATTATAATCTCATATATCTTCTCTCCTTTCGCTTGCATAAAAAATATTACATAGACAAACATACTCGTATGCAATACATACTGCCCGCTAGTATTTAATACTACAGAAACGCTTAAGCAACAACCTCCCTTAATGTATTAAAACAAATACCAAACACATTGTTTTATATTATATTTTTATATAACAGATAAATTATTCTTGCTGCCTGAGCTCTTGTAGCATTATCCATAGGTGCAAACATATTGTCACCTACACCGTTAATTATACCTGACTGCTGCATTACAGACACGCTGTCTTTTGCGTATTCCCCAATCTTTTCAGCATCATTAAAACTTTCTTCGTCATTTATAACTTTAATTCTAATATTTGCAGCTTTAGCAGCCCTGTAAGCCATAACAGCCATGTCTTGCCTTGTAATGTTAGTACCAACTCCAAACATATTATTACCAATACCGTTTACAATACCATACTTTTGAGCGGATGCTACATATCTGTAATACCATGCATCTTCAGGTACATCCGCCAAACCGGTTACAGCAGTCTCGTCTTCAAAACCAAAAGCTTCCACCAGCATCTTGGCAAATTCCTCGCGGGTAACATTTCTGTCCGGAGCAAATTTGCCATCTCCGATACCGCTTATAATTCTTCGTCCGGCTAATGCTTCTATCGGAATTACAGCCCAATCTATATGTGCTATATCATCGAATGTCACATCTGACTCCATAGCTGTATAAGTTCCTGGACTATCAACTGCAAAGGTAATTTTATCCGAATAAATATTATATGCACATATATTAACTATATTCAATTCCTCATTAATTATCTTATAAGCAACCACTTTGTCAGGATTTTCATCCTGCATAAGCTCATAATCAAATGAAACTTTAATTGCATTCCTTCCGTAGTATTCATTAACCTGTTTATCGTCAACGCTTATATTTAGTTTTATGACTTTTCTATTCCCGATTAGCTCTGAAACGTCTTTAGATAATGATTTATTGTCTAAACTATCAACAGTTATTTTTATGTTTTCTGATTTATCTGTTATCGCATTCTTTAATGCACCGGTATAAATTTCAACAGAATTTGTACCCATATCGATAATTATACTATCTATATTACAATTTATCGCATACTCAAATGCTGCAGAAGGAATAGTAAATGCAAATTGATTAACATCATTTTTTTGTGCTGTTTTTACAGTAATTGTGCTTTTTATTTCTTCCAAAGAAATTTCAAGCTCATCTAACAACTCCTTTACTCCTTCTG
>DUPP01000059.1 GCA_012838265.1 Clostridiales bacterium | reverse complement strand
GTTTGGGACGTTCATGATTTTTCCACTCAAAAAAAGATTGAAGATATTGAATTTAACTGGAATCTAGATGAATACAGACAACCGGGTATTAAAGAAGAAACAGAGCCGATGTTAGAGGAAACTCTTTTTCGGGAAATCAAGGACGAGTCTAATAAAAGTAGTAAATCTAAAATTGATAGATTCTATACATTTAACAAAAAAAACGAAGAATTTCAGAAATTGCTGGACAAAGAATATGAAAGGCTTAAAGGAATTCGGTCAGGAGAAAATTTAGAGGAGACATATAAGAAAAATTTACAGAACCTGGAACCCATATTTTTCGATAAAGAATCAGAACTAAGTTTTGAAGATAAAGAATCAGTAAGCCTCGTAGATGAAAATATAACATCTAACATATCAGCAGCGGAGGACGAAGCAGAGGCGACCATATCGGTCTCAGAAGAAGTTATTGATCCGACTGTACCAGTAACGGAAGATGAGCAAGGGAAAGCTGCATCATCTGAAGATAATAGGACTGAACAAGTAACGTACATAGAAAATATAACGGAGCAAGATTTATCGGACCAAGTTGGTGAGCCAGAAACAGCCTTCAAAGAGGATCATAGTGAGTTAATAAATGAAGAAGAAAACAATCTTAAGGTTAACACTCCAAGAGCAGAGCATTTAGATGAGATGTCTAAGGCAAGATCTGAGTACTTTGCTGATGGTAAAGCAAACGATAATGTGGCAAAAGAACAATCAAACGATAGAGATATCGAAAACAAGAAAGTGAAAGACCTGGAAGAAGCCCAGGAAACAAATGGTGTAAATGCAGCTGAATCAACTGCTTCGGAACAGAACCCGATTTCTCATGAAGAGGATAGTGTAGAAGAAACGAAGAATAAACGTAATAGTTTAGGCAGAGTCATTCTTATCATTATAGCGATAATATTGGCTATTGAGATAGCAATACTAGGAATTCGGTATTTTGCACCTGACAGTGCCATAGCGAAGTCTATCAATAATGCCCAGTCACAAATAATAAGGACTGTTACAGGATGGTTTATCAGCGATGATGACATCGATCCTACTTCCGGAGAAGGACCGGAAGCTATAGATGAGAGTAATGATAAAGATGATGAAGTTGTAGAACCCCCGGAAATCACGCCGGAACCGGATCCAAAACCTATGGAAGATAAAGATGCGTTAATCTCATCTCAGATGGGCAATAATAAAAACATTATCAATGTAAGGAGTAATGAAACACTTGCCTATCAGGCGGGAAGGGATTACGGATTCTCGGGCATTAACAATTCAAAACCGATTGAAAACAATATATGGAAGGCACCAGAAGGAGAAGACCCTGTTTACTATGATCAATCCATTGTAGGGACAATTATTGCCTTTGATTCACAGTGGATAGACTATGTAAATGGAGATGGCAATAGTGTGCTTAATTTATTGAAAAAAGACAGTAAAGCATATCGAAATGCAGTAAACTTCTCAAAGGTCGGCAAGGTGAAAGAAACATTCCAATTGCTTGAAATCGGTGAAATTCGCAAAGGTTCAAATGGTTTTTATGTATGGACTCATGAGGAAATACAGATTATAGAAAATGGAAAAACCAGTAACTTAAAGTATAACTGGATATACCATTTAGAACCAATTGATGGCGAGATGAAAATTGTCAATTATATTAAATATTAAATAAAAAAGCAAAACCAAAGGAGATGTAAAAATGGCAACTATTTCGAGATTCGAAAGAAACAAAATAACAACGGGTAATATAGCTTTTTCACAGTCTAGAACAACAATAGAAACTGCTTTTTATGGCAATAATGTAAGAAAAGTCACTGATTTAAAAGAAGCGTACGAAATGGCAAAGAACTCGACAGGAACAATATTGACGGATATGCCTGTTTTTGAACCTGAGAAAATCGGATTGCCAGAAGGAGCAAAAATACTATTATTCAATGACGGAGAAACCGTCGGCAGATTTGCAGGTGCAAGAGTAATTTTAGGGGAGAAGGGGGTAGATGAAGGAGAATATGCAAAAACACTTAGAGAAGCCGTTTATAGAACAAGGTATAAAAAGATGCTTCACACAGAAGCCTATATTGGCCTTGATGAAGATTTTATAATAAAAGCTAATCTTTTAGTTCCAGAAACTTATGAAAATACACTATATAATTGGCTATTGAATTTCCAGTATATGAATAAAGAATATGATGAAATGTATGAGCGGTCGAGGGTTATCGGAAATGAACCTGATATTTATATAATGTCAGATCCCGACTGGCATGATTCGAAATTTCCAAACGGACTTGCATATTTTGATCCGGAGCATAACTGTGCATGTTTGTTAGGATTGAGGTATTTTGGAGAACATAAAAAAGGTACTTTGACTCTGGCATGGGGTGTGGCAAATAGAAATGGATATGCGTCCTGTCATGGCGGTCTGAAAAGAATGATCAGAAAAGACGGAAAGAAACATGTCATGGGTGTATTTGGGCTGTCAGGCTCAGGAAAATCTACATTGACACACGCAAAACATGATGGAAAATATGATGTAACTGTACTTCATGATGACGCATATATTATTTCGACCGAAAACGGCTCAACCGTAGCCTTAGAACCGTCCTATTTCGATAAAACTCAGGATTACCCGTTAACTTCACCAGATAACAAATTCCTGATTACAGTCCAAAATTGCGGAGCAACTATCGACGCTGACGGTAAGTTAGTAATTGTAACAGAGGATATCAGAAACGGCAATGGAAGAGCTATAAAATCAAAACTCTGGGCTGAGAATAGAGTAGATAAAATGGACGAACCTATCAACAGTATAGTATGGCTGATGAAGGATCATTCACTGCCTCCTGTTATTAAGGTTGAAGATCCTGTATTAGCTTCTGTACTGGGTGCAACTCTTGCAACAAAGAGAACTACTGCAGAAAAGCTGGCAGAAGGCGTAGATAAGGATGCACTTGTGTTTGAGCCATATGCTAATCCATTCAGAACATATGCGCTGGAAGAGGATTACAATAAATTTAAAGCACTGTTTGAAGATAGAGGAGTAAATTGCTATATTATCAATACAGGCCACTTCCTTGACAAAAAGATTCCTAAGGAAGTAACAATAGGCATTATTGAGGGTATAGTTGATGAAACAATTCAATTTAAAGCATTTGGAAAAATGTCCAATATTATGACTTCTGATATTGAAGGTTTTATTCCGGACTTTAATGACAAAGAATATGTAGATCTTTTAGTGAAGAGCATGAAAAATAGGATCGCATATTTGGAATCATTGGAGGACTATAAGGGAGGTAGAGACAGTCTGCCTAAAGAAGCAATTGAATCAATACAAAAAATTATTGATGATCAGACAAAATAGGCAGTAGTACTTGAACCGACTGAACAAGCTATAACCAAGAATGTTTAGACATAGAGAGGGAGGAACATCATTTTGGAAAAAAGAAAAATAGGCCTCGGTATAATTATCGTCATACTGCTAGTGATAATTGCCGGATTCAGCGGGCTTATAAAATTTATTACCGACTATCTCTGGTTCAGGGAATTGGGGTATACAAGCGTATTCTTTAAGAAACTGTTTACACAGCTGGAAATAGGAATACCAACCTTTCTGATCATAATGACTCTGGCGTATTTTTATTTGCGTGTAATAAAGAGGGGTTATTACAAACGTATTGATACTGTAGATTCTCCAGCGATGAGTGAAAAGACCCTAAATAGAATAACATTAGGTCTCGGCGCTGCATTTGGCTTCCTTGTGACCATTACTATGGTACTTGAATTATGGTTCCTAATACTAAAATTCACAAACAGTACACCGTTCAATATCGATGATCCTATATTTGGTATTGATCTATCTTTTTATATCTTCAGATTAGAATTTATCACATTGCTCAATCAGCTTTTAATAGGGCTTATTGTAGCATTTGTTGCTTTGACCGTCCTATATTATTTCATTCTTCTATCCGTGAGAAGACCCAGGGTATTCGAAACAACTGAATCGTATAGTGACGGAGATGGTCAGAGTTATAGAACGAATAACTTTGGAAGTACTATCAACGGAATTTTTGGCGATGTTTTTAATAAGTTTGGGCAGGGATTCAATGCAGGTCAGGATGGACAGAGTTCTGACAACCAAGGGTATGGTCAAGGCTTTGGAGGTTTTGGCAGCAGACCCAAAAAGCAGTTTAATCACGACAATCTTAAAGAACTGATCAATATTGCATCTAAACAACTTATTATACTTGGTATAATATTCTTCCTGATGGTAGGTCTTAACTTCTTCCTCAGACAATATGAGCTGCTGTATTCTCATACAGGAGTTTTATACGGAGCAGGATTCACAGATATTAATGTAACCTTATGGGTTTATCGTTTAATGATTTTACTTTCTATTTTGGCTGCCATTGGTTTTGCCTTAGGGATAAAACGAAGAAACTACAAGATAGTATTCACGGTTCCAATCATAATGATTATAACGGGCGCTCTAGGCACAGGAGCCGGTATGATGGTACAAAATCTGATTGTATCTCCTGATGAAATCAACAAAGAAAGACAGTACTTGCAAAACAATATAACCTTTACGCAGCATGCATACGATTTACATGACGTGCAGACCAAACTGTTCCCTGCTACTTTTGATCTAACTAGTGATGATATCAAAAATAATATGGGGACTATCAATAATATTAGAATCAATGATTTTGGACCAGCTCAAACATTCTATAATCAGACACAGAGTATCCGATTGTATTACACGTTTAATGATGTAGACGTTGACCGATATATGGTTAATGGAGAATATACACAAACTTTCTTGTCTGCAAGGGAAATCGATGAAACAAAAACCAGGCAAGAATGGCTTAATAAGCATTTAAAATATACTCATGGTTATGGTATTACTCTGTCTAGAGTTGACCAGGTAACTGCCAGTGGTCAACCAGATATGCTTATAGATAGTATACCGCCAATATCACAAATAGAAGAGATAGAGATTACCAGACCCGAAATCTACTTCGGAGAATTGACAAATACCTATATCCTTACTAATACAAATGAACTGGAATTCGACTATCCTAGCAGCGGAGGACAAGAAGAGGATAACGTATATACTACTTATGAAGGATCTGCCGGTATCAAGCTGAATCTTATAAACAGAGCGTTGTTTGCAGTTCGGGAACAGAGTTTAAAACTGTTAGTGTCTACAAATATTACCAAGGACTCAAAGATTATCATAAACAGAAATATTATGGAAAGGGTTAAAACGATCATGCCTTTCCTGGAGTATGATACGGATCCATATATAGTAACAGCGGACGGTAAGCTTTACTGGATCATCGATGCTTATACCACAAGCAGTTACTATCCGTATTCCGAGCCATTCAATCCGACGCAAAGCAAAATAAACTATATACGAAATTCTGTTAAGGTCATTATCGATGCGTACAACGGCGAAACCAATTATTATCTTGTGAACGGTGACGATCCAATCGCCACAACGTATGCGAAAATATATCCTAAGCTGTTCAAAAACTTCGAAGAAATGCCGAAGTCTTTACAGGCTCACATTCGATATCCTAACGTGCTGTTTAATATACAAGCCCATGTATATCAGCGTTATCATATGAATGACGTGAGAATCTTCTATCAGGGCGAGGATTTATGGCAGATTGCCAATGAGATATATGGTATACAGGAAGTACCAATGACTCCTCAATACTATATTATGAAGCTCCCTGATGAAGAAAACGTTGAATTCATCAACTCTATACCATATACACCAACAGATAAAAGAAATATGACAGCTCTTCTTGTAGCACGAAATGACGGAGAGCATTATGGGGAGCTGATTTTATATCAATTCCCGAAGGATAGAATTACCTATGGACCGATGCAGATAGAATCCCAAATTGACCAGCATCCAGAGATATCTAAGGAATTTTCACTTTGGAACTCCTCAGGTTCCACATATATCAGAGGCAACATGTTTGTTATTCCTATCGAAGAATCAATAGTATATGTAGAACCGGTATATCTGGAGGCGTCAAATACAGGAAGTTTACCTGAAGTTAAGAGGGTAATAGTTGCGTACGGTGATAGGATAGCATATGAGGAGACACTTGGAGAAGCTTTGGATGCACTGTTTGGCATAGGAACCGGGCCATCAAGTAAACCTGATGATAATGAAGAACCGGGCGATGAAAATCGAGATGATTTCAGCTTAAACAATCTGATACGTCTAGCTAATCAAGCCTATGAAAATGCCATTATTGCTCAGCAAAACGGTGACTGGGCATCATACGGCAGGTATCTGAAAGAGCTGGAGCGTTATCTGAAATTATTATCACCGGATGAATCCACAGACATGAACCAGCAGCTTCAAAATGATGAAATACTCTAGTTAAATATGAATCAATTATAGAGATTAATTACTGTCTACCATTAAACCCCTGCGTGTTTAGAAACCTTGCAGGGGTTTTTTATTAGTGATAAATACAATTTGAGTTGTATCGATTTATTATTATTTTTTCAACGAACCAAGGATTCCTCGAATAAGAGTTTTGCCAACTTCTCTGCCAATAGTGCTGAAAACGGCATTGGTAGCCTTTTCTAAAGGCGTTTGTCTTCTATATCCTCTGTTTGTTGTCTTATTACGTGGTGGCACTGAATCCCATTGTTCTCTGTTGTAATCTGTATTTTGGGTCTGTTTTCTTGATTCGAGCTCTGTCTTCGTTATTTGTTCAAGCTCCATAGCTCTATTTTTCTCTTCTTCCGCAATATTCTGAAGTTGCTCAAAAGCCGACTCTCGATCCAGTGTACGCTCATATTTCCCATACAAAGCAGAAGAAGCAATAAGTTTTTTCCTCGATTCGTCGCCTATGGTTCCAAATTGACTCTGAGGAGGCAGAATAAAGGCACGCTCCACAATACCTGGACGACCCTCTTCATCTAAGCAAGAGATTAAGGCTTCGCCTGTCGCAAGTTCAGTAATTGCCGTCTTCGTATCAATAGCCGGGTTGGGACGAAAAGATTCTGCGGCAGCTTCAATCTTTTTAATTTCTGCAGGTGTATAAGCGCGAAGAGCATGTTGTATACGGTTTCCCAATTGATTCAATACATTTTGCGGCAGATCCATCGGGGTTTGTGTAATAAAATATATTCCGATTCCTTTGGAACGAATCAGCCTGACTACCTGTTCAATCTTTTCCAGTAGAGGCTTTGGTGCATCTCTAAAAAGAAGATGTGCCTCATCAAAGAAGAATACCATCTTTGGCTTTTCAAGATCGCCGACTTCGGGCAGGCTTTCAAATATCTCGGAAAGCATCCAAAGCAAAAAGGTAGAATACAAAGTAGGGTTTTGATAGAGCTTAACACTATGTAATATATTGATAAATCCACGACCATCATATGAGGTTTTCATCCAATCAAAGATATCTAAATCCGGTTCCCCAAAAAATAAATCTCCGCCTTCAGAGGCTAACGAAACAAGGCTTCTTTGTATTGCGCCTATAGTTTGTTTCGGTATATTTCCATATGATAGGGTAAACTCCTTATTATGTTCCCCCACATATTGGAGCATAGCCCTCAAATCTTTAAGGTCTATAAGGAGCAATCCCTTGTCATCAGCAATTTGAAATATAATATTTAAGACACTTGATTGTGTATCATTCAGTTTAAGGATTCTTGCAAGCAGCAGCGAACCCATTTCGGAGATTGTAGTACGTACAGGGTGACCATCTTGACCATATAGATCCCAAAACTGAACCGGAAATGCTTGGTAGGAAAAATCGTCTATCGCTAATTGAGAAACTCTTTCTTCAACATTGGGATTTGGTATACCCTTGATTGCAAGACCAGCAATATCCCCCTTTATATCTGCAAGAAAAACAGGCACACCTAGATCACTGAAGGATTCAGCCAATACCTTAAGGGTAACTGTTTTACCGGTTCCAGTAGCCCCTGCAATAAGCCCATGTCTGTTTGCCATATGCGGTAAAAGATAAACCGGAAGATTGCCTTTTCCAATCCATATTTTATCCTTTGAGAACATTCAGTTTTCTCCTTTCGAAAATAACGAATAATTTATCGCATTTTAATTAACCCATTATATCGCAACAAATTAACTATGTCAAAATAATCCAAATAGTGTATTTTTAATATAAGATGTTAACTTAATAGTAAATTGACATGGTATCTGAAATAAGTACTGGTAAAAGGGAATAGAAAAATATATAATACTATGTTGAGAGTTTTATCCGATGACTACCTGATATAATGTCAGCTACGTCCCAGAAAAATAATTTCTAAGCCTCAGATAGAGTATAAACTGAATCTGAGGCCAAGACTCTGTTTATGAGAGGAGATGAGGCAGTGATGATGATGATAGACAGAATGTTGTTTACTATCCCTGCGGAAAAACATACTGAAGAAGAAATTGAAAGCTTGCTAAGGCAGCATCCTGAGGTGAAATTTGTATCTCTAGTTGGGCTGGACTTAGGGGGTCGTGATACGGATGAAAAAATACCGGTAGATTTGTTCATAAAGGACATGAAAAAGTACTTCACACAAGGTGTTCAGACAGACGGCTCAAGCGTAGTGCTTCCAAGAATTGCTGAGTTAAATAACGCAAAAGTTGATATTATACCAGATTTAAGTGTTAACTGGTATGTTGATTATAATTTTGGTCACATAACTGAGGATACTAAACTTCCTGTGGGGACACTAAGAATCCCGTCATTCCTGATTCATAACGATAAAACCGAGGTGGGTTCCAGAGTAATTCTCAGGAACGCGGTTAGTGCATTTAAGCATGAGCTAAGAGAATTGCTTATTGAGAACCCATATGTTTTTGAGTATTTAGATATACCATCAGTTGATGATATTGAGGATATTATTCTTACTGCTGCAACAGAACTGGAATTTTGGGTTAAAACACCGGATGACAGAGCAGATAGAGAGCAACTTTCAACTTCACAGATATTAAAGGAACAATACTGGAAACGTACAATAGGGCCTGTTCGAACGGCATTGGAAAAGTCACTCTTGATTCTTGATCGATATGGGTTTAATGTAGAAATGGGTCACAAAGAAGTCGGAGGTATTAAAGCTAAGATGGGAAATTCCGGCGAATATGACCATGTTATGGAGCAGCTCGAAATTGATTGGAAATACAGTACCGCGCTTCAAGCAGCAGATAATGAGAATCAGGTAAAATATGTAGTAAAGGACATTTTCCGGTCTCATGGTCTTGATGTTACCTTTATGGCTAAGCCTATGGAAGGTGTAGCTGGCAGCGGAGAACATACTCATATGGGAGTATCCGCAAAGCTGAAGAATGGAAGGATAGTCAATTTATTTTCTCCAAAATCAATGAAAGAAGACTACTTAAGCCCAATTGGATTTGGTGCCTTAATGGGGATATTAAAAAACTATGAGATTATGAATCCTTTTATTGCATCATCTAATGATGCGCTTAACAGACTAAAACCAGGTTTTGAGGCACCTGTTTGCATAGTTACGTCCATTGGTCATTCGGCCGATATTCCATCAAGAAACAGAACAGTATTAATAGGTTTAGTTAGGGATATGAAAGATCCTTTATCCACTAGATTTGAGCTTCGTTCGCCAAACCCGAAAAGTAATACTTACTTAGTACTTGCTTCGTCATATTTAGCTATGCTGGATGGTATATCAGCTGCACTGAAGGCTAAAAAGAGTCCAAAGGAGCTTGAAGCCTCATTATCCAAAAAATACGGCGAAGATGATTTCTATCTGGAAAAGAATCGGGCATATCGAAGTGAAAAAAATGTATTTGATGAATATACCGAGGAAGAACGAGAGAAATTTTTTGGAAAAGCACCTGCTACAGTATGGGAAAGTTTGCGTGCTTTTCACGAATATCCAGAGAAACTAAAGGTCTTGACAAATAGAAGAGGAGTTTTCGATACGATTACCTTGGAGTCCTATAAGGAAGCTACTCTTGCTTCATGGGCTACAGAGCTTCATAATAGAATCATACCAAACGTTATGGAAATTGTTAGAGAATGCAAAAAGCTTCATTTAGATTCAGACTGTACGGATTTCGATATGCATAACTGGAAGCTTATTCAGGAATTAAGATTGTATATTGGAAAAGATGAAATGGAGGAAAAATCTTTGCTTACAAGGGTTAAAATGGCATTGGATAATGGAAATTATGAGGAAGCCTCAGCTTTGCAGATCGAAATGCAGCAAAAGATTAATGAATTAGTAGATATTTACGCAGAATATAAGAAAAATATGTTGTAGAGGAGAGTGCGATGTTAGATATTAAGAGAATTCGGGAAGAATTTGATTTGGTGAAAAAATCAATAGAATCTCGTGGACAAGGAGACTTTGAAATTGGTAATGTACGGAAGCTTGATGAAAAGAGAAGGAGTATTCTTGCTACAGTCGAGCAGATGAAGAACAAACAGAATCAAGATTCTAAGCAAATTCCAAAGTTAAAAAAAGAGGGGAAAGACATATCGGAACTGATGAAGGAAATGAAAACTCTTTCCGACAAGATAAAAAGTCTTGATGCTGAAGTAAGTGAAGTAGAGCAGGAACTTAGAAATGCCTTATTAAACATACCCAATACTCCTTCCCCAGATGTGCCGGTTGGAGAAAGTGATGAGGATAATTTAGAAGTTCGAAAATGGGGAGAACCAAGAGTATTTGATTTTGAATTTAAATCTCATTGGGATGTTGGTCAGGATTTAGATATCCTGGATTTTGAAAGAGCAGCTAAGATTTCGGGTGCCAGGTTTACTGTTTATAAGGGCATGGGGGCAAGATTGGAACGTTCAGTTATTAACTTCATGCTTGATTTGCATACTCAGGAGCACGGATATACCGAAGTTTTACCTCCTTTCATGGTGAATAGAGATGCGATGACAGGTACAGGTCAATTACCTAAATTTGAAGAGGATATGTTTTGGGTTCCGGCAAAGGATTTCTTCTTGGTTCCAACTGCTGAGGTACCTGTTACAAACCTAAGAATGAATGAGATCATTGAGGCAGAAGAACTGCCGATTTACTATACAGCTTATACACCATGCTTCAGAAAAGAAGCTGGTTCCGCTGGAAGAGATACCAGGGGCTTGATTCGTCAGCATCAATTTAATAAGGTTGAACTAGTTAAGTTTGTAAGACCGGAAACATCCTACCAGGAGTTAGAATCTCTGTTGAACGCAGCAGAGGAAGTACTAAAACGTCTGGAGATCCCATATCGGGTTGTTTGTTTAAGTACAGGAGATTTGGGTTTCTCATCTGCAAAAACTTACGATATAGAAGTTTGGATGCCAAGTTATGGGAAATATGTTGAAATTTCGTCATGCAGCAATTTTGAAAGCTATCAGGCTAGAAGAGCAAACATCAGATTCCGCCCGGAAGTAAAAGGTAAGCCGGAGTTTGTCCATACACTGAATGGCTCAGGTCTTGCAGTGGGGAGAACTTGTGCTGCTATACTGGAAAACTATCAGCAGTCCGACGGATCAGTTATTGTTCCGGAGGTGCTTAGGCCTTATATGGGGATTGATAGAATTACAAAGTCGATGTAATTTCTCATATGACAAAATGTACAGCTGTAACTATACGCACGAGATACCCGAGACAGTATCTTAATAAATTTAATATGTTAAGAATAGGAGGAAAACTGAATGCCTCTGAAGTTGTATGTTGGAGATATAGTCGAATTGAAGAAACCCCACCCTTGCGGTGGGAATAGTTTTACAATACTTCGTACAGGAATGGATTTTCGTATCAAGTGCAATACCTGCCAAACTCAGATATGGATAAATAGGCCTAAATTAGAAAAAAGAATCAAAAAAATTCTTTCGGCGGAAAACCCCTAAGATGTTATTTCAATTAAAATATAATTATCATTATCGGAATAGTCGCTGAAACAGTAAACCTAGATGACGATTTAGAAATAGATGCAAATAAGATAGAAACAAATAAAATAAAAGGAGAAAACTTGTAATGGTAACTATAGCAATCGTATTCATTATTTATTTAGGGCTCATGGTAGCCATCGGAATCAAATTTTATAATAGAACAAGCAACCTGGGAGAGTTCATTCTAGGAGGAAGAAAGCTGGGAAGCTGGCTTACTGCATTATCAGCTCAGGCTTCAGACATGAGCGGATGGTTATTGATTGGATTACCTGGTACAGCGTATGTGATATATGCGGGAACCTCCGAAGCTATATGGACTGCAATTGGCTTGGTGATTGGTACATATCTAAACTGGCTCTTTGTGGCAAAACGTTTAAGAAAATATACTGAGGTATCAGGGGACTCTATTACCATACCTGATTTTCTGGAAAATAGATTCAAGGATAGCAGGCATATTCTCCGAGTTGTTTCTGCGATATTTATTGTAATATTCTTTCTAGTCTATACATCGTCACAATTTTCCGCAGGAGCAAAGCTATTCTCTACAGTTTTCGGGATGAACTACACAATAGGTCTCATATTAGGAGCTGGAATTATAGTTAGTTATACTGCGTTGGGCGGCTTTTCTGCAGTCTGCTGGACTGATGCAATTCAGGGTGCAATCATGTTTTTTGCCTTGTTAATAGTTCCGTTTATGGCTTTGACAGCAATGGGAGGTGTTGGGGAAGTTAGCATGAGGCTTGCCGAACTTACTCCTGAATCCCTTGGATTCTTTCCGATGAAGAACGGAGCCATCGATTCCATTATGCTTGCATCAGGGCTTGGGTGGGGACTTGGGTATTTCGGTCAGCCACATATCCTTACAAGATTTATGGCGATAGAATCTCCGGATATGATTCGCAAATCCAGAATCATTGCTATGGTATGGGTCATCGTTACTTTGGCTGCAGCCGTAGCAATTGGCGTAATAGGGAAAGCTTATATGCCGAACCTTGCAGATGGAGAAACCATTTATATGGCAATGATCGGCGCAATGTTCCCTGATGTAGTTGCGGGAATTCTGTTAACGGCAATCCTAGCGGCAATCATGAGTACAGCAAGTTCTCAACTTCTGGTTACTGCATCTTCTGCTTCGAGGGATCTTTATGCACTGCTATTCAAAAAGAGCATTAAAGGTACAGGAATAGTTTGGGTAAGCAGAATTACAGTTCTGGTGATATCTTTGGTAGCTATTTTCATCGCTTTAGACGAAAACAGTTCTGTGTTTGGTTTAGTTGCTTGTGCCCGGGGCGGTTTTGGCGCTGCATTCGAGACCCCTTCTGCTATTCTCCTTGTTCTGGAAGAGGACTACTGTTCAGGGCGCTATCGCTGGCATGATTACAGGAGGAGTTGTGGATTTATTCTGGTATTCAATGAAATCATATGGCGGTGTTTTTGCAATTTATGAAATTATACCTGGCTTCATTGCTTCATCAATTGCAATTGTTATCTTTAGTTTAGCGACTAAACTCCCAAAAGAAATTGCCGATGAATTTGAAGAATCCAAGAAGCCTTGGGTTAAATAGGTTTTCACGGAAAAATAAATATGAAAAATAAAAAAGCGAACAAATTATCTTAAAGGCTTAATTAAAAAATAAAAAAATAATTGACAAAAGGAACGGTATTTAATATACTAACATACAATTAATCATTAACAAATGCTATGACAGAGTCTTCATTTTTTTCAAAAAATCGTTACAGAGAGTCGGTGGTTGCTGCAAACCGATACGATAGAAAAAAATGATCTCGCTCTTGAGCAGGCACCCTAACGCGAAAGCTATTAAGGTGACCCGGAAGGTTCCGTTATCAAGACCAAGGATTTGTTGGAATCCGATGAGATGACTGCTATGCAGTAATCAGGGTGGTACCGCGGTAGAATTATATCGTCCCTGAAGCTAACAAAAAGGCTTCAGGGATTTTTCTTTTATAATCCACCTGAAGCGCTAATCTAATCCAAATAAGGAGGAAAAAAATAATGACTAAAATGATCAAAATTTTTGATACGACTTTAAGAGATGGAGAGCAATCACCAGGCTGCAGTATGAACCTTAAAGAAAAAATTAAAATGGCTAAACAATTGGAGAAAATGAAGGTAGATATTATCGAGGCTGGATTCGCCATGTCCTCCCCTGGGGATTTTATATCAGTCAAGACAATTGCGGAAACAATTAAAGATTGTACTGTCGCCAGTTTGGCAAGAACATCTGAACAGGATATTGATAGAGCGTGGGAGGCTCTTTCCAATGCTGTATCTCCCAGAATTCACACTTTTATTGCAACGTCGCCTATTCATATGGAATATAAGCTGAATATGACACCAGATGAAGTATATGAACGATCCGTCGCTATGGTTAAGTATGCAAAGAAATACTGTAGTGACATCGAATGGTCCGCAGAGGATGCTACAAGAAGCGATCCGGTATTTTTAGCCAAGGTCATCGAGGGCGTCATTAAGGCAGGTGCAACCACAATAAATCTCCCGGACACAGTCGGCTATACAACACCAGAAGAATATTATGACTTTCTTATGGAGGTGCAGGAGCTTGCTCCTTCGATGTCTAAAATAACCCTTTCTTCTCATTGTCATAATGACCTTGGTCTTGCAGTAGCCAACTCGCTGGCTTCAGTTAAAGCCGGGGCAACTCAGATTGAGTGTACCGTTAATGGAATCGGAGAAAGGGCGGGCAATGCTGCCATGGAGGAATTTGTTATGGCATTGCACACCAGAAAAGACCTTCATAAAGCCGAAACGAGAATCGTAACAACCGAAATCATGCGTTCTTCCAATTTGCTTTCTAGAATCACGGGAGTGAAAGTGCAGCCTAACAAAGCTATTGTAGGGGAAAATGCTTTTGCGCATGAAGCAGGCATTCATCAACATGGTGTAATGCAAAATAAAGAAACCTATGAGATCATGAAACCGGAATCTATAGGGTTAAGCAAAAATAATTTAGTTCTTGGAAAACATTCCGGTAAGCATGCCTTTAGGGATAAGGTGAAGCAAATGGGATATGACCTTTCTGAGGATGATATCAATGAAATGTTCGCAAAGTTCAAGGAGCTTGCTGATAAGAAAAAGCAGGTTTATGATAGGGATATTGAAGCATTGATCGCGAAGGCATCCGTTCAGGTTCCAAAAACATATTCTCTTGAACATTTTGTTATAAATAGTGGAAATACTATCACACCTACAGCGGTTGTAAGAATGCTACGAGATGGTAAAGTTATAGAAAAGGTCTCTCGAGGTGATGGCCCTATAAACGCATCTTTCAATGCGATAGAAAAAATAGTCGGGATTAATTTGAAATTAGAGGATTACCAACTGCAATCGGTAACTGAGGGAAACGATGCACTAGGAGATGCACTTGTCAAGATCAGTGATTCTGACGGACAAATATATGCGGGAAGGGGTTTATCGACAGACGTAATAGAAGCCAGCATACATGCTTATATAAATGCTGTAAATAAGATGATTTATGAAAAAACGCTAAAACCTAATGGCAATGGAATAAATTTAAAATCAGATAAAAAAGTTAGTATTTAGTGCATTTGGAGTATTTGGTTGATTTAGAGTATATTAAAACCGCAAAGGAAGGAAACGAGAATATGGGAATGACGATGACTCAAAAAATACTGGCATCGCATGCTGGTTTAAAGGAAGTAAAGGCAGGGCAGTTCATAGAGGCTGATTTGGATATAGTATTGGCTAATGATATTACCGGCCCTGTTGCAATTAAAGAATTCAGGAAAATGGGAGCAAAAACAGTATTTGATAAAAATAAGGTTGTATTGGTTCCGGATCACTTTACGCCAAATAAAGACATAAAAGCAGCAGAACAGAGCAAAGCTTTACGGGAGTTCGCGATTGAACAAAATATTGAAAACTACTTTGAAGTAGGAGAAATGGGAATCGAACACGTTTTGCTTCCTGAAAAGGGTATTGTTGTAGCAGGAGATGTAATTATAGGTGCGGATTCACATACTTGCACTTATGGTGCATTGGGTGCTTTCAGTACCGGAATCGGGTCCACAGATATGGCAGCCGGTATGGCAAGAGGAAAAGCCTGGTTCAAGGTGCCATCAGCAATTAAATTCGAACTGGTTGGAAAACCAGGTAAATGGGTTAGTGGCAAGGATATTATCCTTCATATAATCGGCATGATCGGTGTTGATGGAGCTTTATACAAATCGATGGAATTCATGGGTTCAGGATTAAAACACTTGTCGATGGATGATCGATTTACTATTGTGAACATGGCAATTGAAGCTGGTGCCAAAAATGGTATATTCATAGTCGATGAAAAGACAGAAGAATATATGAAGAAGCATAAGAATAAAAATAAAGCCTTTAAAAAGAAGATTAAAATATATGAGCCTGATCAGGATGCAGTCTATGATGAGACTTACGTTATCGATTTATCTGAAATAAGACCAACGGTAGCTTTTCCGCATTTGCCTGAGAATACGAAGACTATAAACGAGGTGGGAGACATTAAAATCGATCAGGTGGTTATCGGTTCCTGCACAAATGGTCGCATGGAAGATATGGAAATCGCTGCAAAAATCCTTAAAGGGAAAAAAGTAGCAAAAAATCTGAGGCTAATCATCATACCAGGATCCCAGGATGTCTACCTGGAATGTATCAAAAATGGATATGCAGAGATATTCATCAAAGCGGGAGCTGTATTTTCGACTCCAACTTGCGGACCTTGTCTTGGTGGTCATATGGGAATTCTTGCTTCTGGAGAAAGAGCTGTGGCAACTACGAACCGTAACTTTGTAGGCAGAATGGGGCACGTAGATTCAGAGATTTATTTGGCGAGTCCCGCGGTTGCTGCTGCTTCCGCCATAGCCGGCAAGATAGTTGGTCCAGAAAATGCGTAAACAGTTTCTTCTAAAACCGCTCAAGCTGAATCATCAAGTGAATTTTTTAACAGTACTTAATCAGAAAGGAATATGAAATGGGAAAAGTTTTTAAATATGGCGAAAATGTAGATACGGATGTCATTATACCAGCTAGACATTTAGTTACTACAGAGCCTAAAGAGCTGGCAAAGCATTGTATGGAGGATATTGACGCCGGGTTTGCTGGTAAAGTCAAGGACGGTGATATTATCGTTGCAGGAAAGAACTTCGGATGTGGTTCTTCAAGGGAACACGCACCTATTGCAATCAAGGCATCAGGTATCAGCTGTGTCATAGCGCCTACCTTTGCCAGGATATTTTACAGGAATTCTTTAAATACCGGTTTGCCCATATTGGAAAGTGAAGAGGCTGCACAAAAGATCGATGCGGGAGATGAGGTTGAAATCAACTTAAAGACTGGCGAAATAAAGAATATTACAAAGGGAGAAACTTATAAGGCTGAACCCTTTCCAGAGTTTATTCAAGGACTCATTGATAATGACGGACTGGTTAATTACACAAATAAGAAACTGAAGGAAGAAAGTAAGTAATAAAATATAGTAATAAATGAATTAATTATAAAAGGACCTTGTCAAATAGCAGCTTTGATATCGAGATTTCAAAGTAATTAATAGAACAATTAAATAAATTAAAGTAATTGAGCAATTAAATAATAACTATTAAGCAATTAGTTAATAAGTAATAAAGTAATTACAATTAAGAAATTAAGTAGTTAAGCAATTTAGTAGTTAAGTATATAAGGAGCTAAGTGATGGATTTTAAGATAGCGCTGGTTCCAGGAGATGGAATTGGTCCCGAAGTAATAGAAGAAACAATCAAGGTGCTAAATAAAATCGGCGAGAAGTACAATCATAAATTCCAATTCACCACCGTGCTTGCAGGCGGAGCAGCTATCGATGCAGTGGGGAATTGTCTGCCACAAGATACCATTGATGTATGTAAGAATAGTGATGCAATTCTTCTTGGTGCTGTGGGAGGCTGGAAGTGGGATACATTGCCAGGTGATAAAAGGCCTGAAAGAGCTATTCTTGGATTAAGAAAGCAGTTAGGGCTTTTTGCAAACTTGCGGCCTGCGCTGCTGTTTGAGGAACTGGCTGAGGCATGTCCGTTGAAATCAGAAATAATAGAGGGCGGTTTGGATATCGTAGTAGTAAGAGAGCTTACCGGCGGGATATATTTCGGAGAAAAGGGGTTTAAAGATACAGAACTCGGCAGGGCAGCTTATGACGTTGAGCAATATGCTGAGGAAGAAGTAAGAAGGATAGCTGTGGTGGCTTTTGACATGGCAATGAAGCGAAATAAAAGGATTACCAGTGTTGATAAGGCAAATGTCCTAGAAAGCTCCAGGCTATGGAGAAGCGTTGTAAATGAGGTTGCAAAGGATTATCCCGATGTTGAATTAAACCACTTGTATGTAGATAATGCAGCTATGCAGATGGTAAGAAACCCAAAACAGTTTGATGTGATAGTTACAAGCAATATATTTGGCGACATACTGTCGGATGAAGCCAGTATGATAACAGGCTCAATAGGTATGTTGCCTTCTGCAAGCCTTGCAAAAGGCAACTTCGGATTGTATGAACCAGTACACGGCAGTGCACCGGATATTGCAGGACAAAACCAGGCGAATCCTATGGCAGCAATCCTATCGGCGGCAATGATGCTGCGCTATTCCTTTGGATTGTTAAAAGAGGCTGATAATATTGAAAAGGCAATAAAATCTGTTTTATCCCAAGGATACAGAACTGCAGACATCATGAGTTCAGGTTATAAGCTAATTGGAACGAAAGAAGCGGGAGATAGAATCATATCCCAACTATAACTTCCCCGAATTCGCTAATCCCTATTACTCTTTCGCCCAACTCACGCAATGCCTTGATGTAGGTAATGGCATCGGCATCAATACGCTCTCCCGGGCAGACTAAAGGAATGCCGGGGGGATATGGTATGATGGATCTGCCACAAATCATTCCTTCACTGTCTTCCAGTTTAACCTTTTTCACTTCAACAGGGATTTCAAACATAGTTGCTTGTTTTGGCGGCGTTAAAGCCGCTTTTTTTTGTTTTGACTTTAGCTCCTTGATACCTGAACTGATTGCTTTTCTGCTTATGTCTTCCAGAGCATCTGCCAGCCAGTTATAGTCTTCTTTATTATTGCCGATTCCGCTTAAAGCCATTAACCAGTCCCCTGTAAACAATTCAGTATAAATATTATAATCTTCAATTAGAATTTTATCTAATTCTGAGCCAGTAAACCCCAGCTCTCCCATTGTCAGGTTAATCTTGGTCCAATCAATCCCTTCCATCTTTCCTGTGGTACGTAAACCGGGAATTTTCTGTATCCTGTCATAAAACATATTTAAATTATCGTACCACTCTTTCATTAATATTTCACCGTGCTGTTCAAGAATTTTTGCCGTTATTTCCATAGATGTCATTAAAATATAAGAGGGGCTGGTGCTTTGTATGCATTGCAGCTTGTCTTCCAGTACATATGGGTCCACAAGCTCAGAATTAAAATGAAGCGCCGCACTTTGAGTAAATGACCCCAGAGTCTTGTGAGTACTGTTTATTACTATATCTGCACCGGAACTGATTGCAGAAGGCGGCAAAAAGTTACTGAAATGAAGGTGAGCCCCATGAGCCTCGTCCACAATCAGAACCTTTTTATATTTATGTGCAATATCTGCAATTGTTTTAATGTCGCTGCAGAAACCGTAATAGTTTGGACTAGTCAACATTATCGCTTGAACATCCGGATTCTCTATAATCAGCCTTTCAATTTCCGAAGGAGGAATTGCTCCTGAGAGACCATATTCCTCGACTATTTCTGGATGGACATAAACGGGGCGTATCCCTCCAAGAGTTAGGGCGTTAAAAACAGACTTATGACTGTTTCTTGCCATGAGCAACTGTTTTCCTCTATTAACAGAGGCTAAAACGGCAGCAATATTTCCAGCGCTGCTTCCGTTAATCAGGATATATGACCGCTTGCAGCCATAAAGCATTGCATATTGTTCCTGAACTCCCCTGATAATGCTTTCTGCTTGAAATAGGTTGTCGGCTCCTGGTATTTCAGAAATATCAAACTCCATGATACGCTCAAGAAAATTGTGATACCCGAATCTTTTATAAAACTTTGACCCTTTATGACCTGGCATATGAAAGGATACGGTGTCCTTTTTCAGATAGTCAGTAATGAAATCATACAAGGATGTTGATATTGCCATGTTTACTCCCCCCTTTTTTAGTTTTCCGGAAAGACTTTGACGAATGATCACCCTGCCAGAAACTATGTAAAACTATTTGTAGAGACAATCTTAACATACTACCATGTTTTTCGCATGTAATTTTTAAAATAAATAATTTAATCGCTTAATGACGAATTATATCATTCAAAATAACTTGACATTAGCAATCTCAAAATTTATAATACAATCAAATATTTTGATTATCAAAATAGTTTGTAAATTTTATTATTAGTTGT
>DUPP01000058.1 GCA_012838265.1 Clostridiales bacterium | reverse complement strand
TCCGAATGTACCTTCAGCGAATCGAATTCTGAGAGTATACCCTTCTTCCAAGTCTGGGAAGGTTTCATACTCCTCGTTTTCTTGTATCTCTTCATTGAGCTTGTCTTGGAAAAGGAATTGGCTTATATCCCAAATATGGGGTTCTTCAGAGTAGTTCTTATTGTTCTTGGGGATGACAATATAAAGATTCCTCATCGAAGGCTTCAAGGCTTTTACTGTATCATCGTCCCACTTGGCTCCATCTTTCAATAATTGAGCACGATATTCACAAATTGGACAGGGTTTTCCAACACTGCTGGGGCAAACAACCGATTGATTGTCGGGTCCGACACCTCTGTGCAACCAATAGGGGCGTTTGTACCAAAGTTCGCCTTTAACTGCAATTCCGTATTCTTCATCTATATCGGGATGATTATCACACGTTATAACGTACGGTATGATATCGAGTTCAACCCGAGTTCTCGGCTCTTCTTTGAAGATATTGGTTCCTTTCAGTAGTCTCAAGTAACCGTATTGTGAACCCCGGTTTTGCTTTTCGGCATTTCTACTTACCGCCCCCTTAAATTTGCTCTTTTTTTTATTTTTCTTCATTACTCATCATCCTTTCTCTTACGTTTAATCTTAACATTTTTGTTGAGTTCTTTTTGTTCTCTCCTTTTGATATGTTCATTCCACTTCAGTGATAAATCTCTCGGAGCGGAAGGGCCGGCGAAATAGCTCACACTCAACAGCTTGACTAGGTTTTCTAATGCAGTTTTCTTTTGGTCAATAGCTCTTACTACGACTGCCGCTACATCGTTTTCGTATCTAGCTTCGACATATTTCTTCGACGCTTCCTGATATTCAGGCTGAAGTAGGATAGTGCTAGCAATTGCTGACTCGGTCACCTTTGATAGTCCGTAGTTTTCCGGGGTAGCTCTGATGTCCATTTCGAGTTTGGCACGGATAAAGTCTAACCTCTCTTTTGCTTCATCCATCGCTTTCTTTGTCTCGGCATGATACCTTGCGTATTTGCACATTAGGTGTGCCTGTTGTAACCATTCCAAGTCTAGTGCAGTTTCGTCAATGCTTACGTCTTGTTCATAGTTCAAATCCAAAGGAATCCCTCCTTTTTATCTATTACCCCCAAATTACCCCCAAGTCCTCACTTTCCCATGAATCAATTTGTAGTAAAGCCTTTCCCAAATCTTCATCAGAAACTTCAACCCTTATTTTCACTCTCCCCCTCCTTTTTATCTTCTTTTGTGGCTTTTACCATGTTGAAAATGCTGGGAACTGCTATTGCGAGTTCGGCGGGTGAGAGTTTTCCGAAAATCCCCGAATCCACCATGGTTTTCTTTGTTTCTTCATCCTCTTCCTCGCAGACTAAATAGTATATAATCCCGTTGCCTTCCAGTTCTCTCACGACATTCCCATCATCATCGTAAAGCATCAAACGAACACGTTTATTCATCTTTTGTTTTACCTCCTTCGTGAATTTTCCTTTCCGTATTTATTATACAAACTTGGACTAAATTATTTGCGTACTTGGAGTCTTCCGCATCCGCTTTGATTATACTTTGGATTTCTCTTTCCACCCATCAAACTACACTTCCAATATCATCAAATACAACTGGAATTTTTACCTTCAATTCTTTCAGAAGCAAACCGGCAACTTCCTGCATTTGTGGATGTGCTGCTGGTGAAGTTCTTAATTTTAAGAAATGTCGCCATTCCCTGATGTTTGCTGTCATTACCAGTTCAGTTTTCAAGCTGTTTGGAAGAACTGCCCTTGCTTCCTGTGGAGAACATCCCCAATCCAGCATTGAAAAATAATATTGTTCAGCCATTTGACAAGCCCTATACCACATATCATAACCTTCTGTTCCGGGAACCAGGAAGCAAGGTTCAATTACTGTTATTTCACCATTAAATTCACCTTTTGAATAATTGCAATACCTGGTTGATTCTTGGGAATAGCTTGCTATCCTATGCCTAACTATTTCATGTGATATTCCCCTGTCACAAATAAACTTTACTGTAAAGCTGAAATGTTCCAACACTGATTCATGCCCACGTTTAATGATATTTTCAATGAATTTATAAACCGAATCATCAGTAATTTTATCTTCTGACTTATAACAAACCCTTCCGCATCCTTCAAGTTTCTTGATAACATCCAGTCCATCAAATACATCTATAATTTCAACACTTGGCTTAATAACCTTCACTTACATCACCCTCCAATCCATCCCACCCATACTAGCACTTAGAATAACCGCAGTTTCTGCAGACCATACAGCCTTCCGCGCGTTCCATGATAACGCCGCATTCACACAATAAGCTGGGATCAATGGGTTCTTCTGTTGATTTTTGAGAACCATTGCATTCTTGCTTTAGCATATCCTTTATCTCGGCGATTTTATAGGCGATAGCTGAAGCGCAGGATTTTCCAGGAGAAAGTTTTCTCCCTTTACCTTTGGCCAGCATATAAGCAGGACAGGAATGTGTACTTAGCAACTGCTCAACTATTTCTTCCACAGCGATACCGCCGCGAATAGCCAGGCTGATCATCCGGGAAGCGGCTTCAGTATAGACCAGACATCCGCCGTCTGAGCCGGTAGTGATAAAGGTTTCAATAATTTCACCATTA
>DUPP01000057.1 GCA_012838265.1 Clostridiales bacterium | reverse complement strand
GATATACTTCCTCCACTTATTAGCTTTTTCGGCGAAATCATCAGTACACTGCTCCCGCCATTAATTGAACTTTTCAGCGAAATCATGGACGCAATCATGCCGGTGCTGATAGAACTTTTTAACACATTTGTGGAGGTTGTTCTGCCTCCGTTGATGGAGCTCATTGATGAGATAGTGCAAGTCATTTTACCTCCGTTACTTGCGATTTTTAACGAGCTAGCAGAAATAGTCTTGCCGCTTGTCATGACAGTGTTTGAAGCTTTGTTGCCTGTTATAGAACCTATCATGAATGCCATTGCTGATGTAATCGGGATTGTGCTGGCACTCATCAAGGGAGACTGGGAAGAAGTCTGGAATGGCATCGAGAGCTTTTTTACCAACATATGGGACACTATTTGCAAGGCTGCCGAAGGGTTTGGGGAGATATTTGGCGAAATTTTTGAGGGCATAAAGAAAGTAATTACTGGTATATGGGACGGTATTGTAGACGGCATAAAAGAGGCAATTAACTTTATTATTAAAGGCATTAACACGTTTATTCGCGGCCTAAATAAAATTAAGATTCCTGACTGGGTACCAGGTGTCGGAGGAAAAGGATTAAATATAAAAGAAATACCGCTACTTGCCTATGGTGGAGAGATAACTCAAAAAGGTCATGCCATAGTTGGTGAAGCGGGTCCTGAACTCTTGGAACTTCCACAGGGGGCGAAAGTGAAACCACTTGTAGAGAAAACAGAAATCATAAGAACAGAAGAAACCGAACCTAAAGAATTTATTATTCATAATTACACTGTACTGGATGGTAAAACAGTTGCAAAATCCACAAGTCGGATCCAGGCACAGACAAACAGAAGCAAATCACGTGCGTTAGGAGTGATGCCTGCATGGTAGGATTTGAATATAAGGGCGTACATGGGAGTGAATATGGTATATATTGCAAGACCGAAAAACGCTCCCTTCTACCTGCTTTAAGGCGCAGGGAATTTGAGATATACGGCAAATCGGGCATCATAGATATCGGAAACAATGATTATGCGCCTAAGATTATGACCGTTAAGTTAACATATATCGGGGCCAATCTGGTAGATTTGAGGAGTAAGGCGCGGTTTTTGGCGTCATGGCTTAATTCATCCACCTGGGGGAATCTCATCTTTGATGATGAGCCGGATAAGTATTATCTGGCCAGAGTCAAGGATGGTATCGATTTGAGTAACATTCTGATGGCGGGCGAAATGGCTGTGGAGTTTGAATGTCAGCCTTTTGCATACATGTGTACCAGTACCGGCTCCGATCCGACCTGGGATGAGGCAGATTTCCCGTGGATAACAGATATTCCATGGAATATGGTTCGATCCTATCAATTCACGGCAACGGGAACCAAAAATTTTACATTTGATAACCCGGGAACTCAGGAAATTGGGTGCAATAGTCCTCAGGGAAGCAAGTTTGACATTATTGTATCCGGAAGTTGGACAACTCTGGAACTGACCCTGAACGAAAAGACAATTGAATATACCGAAGCTGATTCCGGTACGCTGGTTATTGATAACGTGAATATGGAAGTAAAACTTGATGGAGCGAATAAGCTATCTAAACTTGATGGCAATGTCGACAGTTTTTTATCTGTGGTACCTGGTGAAAACACCATTGAAATTAACGGTACCGGATTAAATATAACTGTGACTATAGATTTTACTCCAATGTGGCTATAGGGGTGATGGAATGATCAAGATTTTAAATTCAGAATTTGAACGACAAGCGATATTAAAAAATGTAATAAATCCGAACCGCTTTGAAGAAATCAATGGAGAGAATACTCTTGAGTTTTCCGTGCTGCTGAATGAAAAGACAAGCGCCTACATCGATGAAAACGCCATTATTGAGCTGGATGATGACTATTTTGACATTGCATACTTTTCCAAGAATCAGAATG
>DUPP01000007.1 GCA_012838265.1 Clostridiales bacterium | reverse complement strand
TTTAATCCTAGCAAATCTGCTGTACAATTGGGGTAGAGCATAGGTTTGATCTCCTTTCGAATGGTTTTTGGGTAATTTCATTCTACTTGAGATTTGCTTTATGCTCTATATTTTTTTTGCAAAAAACTAAAATGCTGTGGCATTTAATTTTCTAAACACCACAACATTTATTATAGAGCCAAAATAAAATAGTGTTTCACGTGAAACACTATTTTATTTTTTGCCCTGTGAGCAGAATTTATGTACTCTGCATAGTATAAATGAGGGATGCAACAAGTTCCTTCAAATCACATGCGGAGGTACAGTATGATATATTTAGATAATGGAGCTACGAGCTTTCCAAAGCCTAAGGGAATGCTTCTTGCTATGAATGAATGTATTGAAACTTATTGTGGAAATCCTGGTCGTTCAGGTCACAGAATGTCCATGAGAACAGGAGAGGAAATATATAAGGTTAGAAAAGACATTGGAAAGCTGCTTCATATTGATGACTGCAGCAGGCTTATCTTTACAGTAAATACTACAGAAGCTTTAAACCTTGGAATAAAAGGTGTCTTGGAGATAGGTGATCATGTTATAACCACATCCATGGAACACAACTCTGTTCTTAGACCCTTAAAATCACTAGAATCATATGGGATAGAAACAACAATTGTCAGTTGTGCAATGGATGGAACATTAAATCCTGAAACAGTAAGGAAAGAGATTAAAGATAATACTAAAATGATTGTTTGCACTCACGCTTCAAATGTTACAGGAACAATTATGCCTATCAAGGAACTTGGATACCTGGCAAAGGAAAGGAATCTTATATTCATGGTTGATGCAGCACAGAGTGCGGGTTGCCTTCCTATAAATGTAAAAGAAATGAATATTGATTTGCTTGCAGCTCCTGGGCATAAAGGGTTGTTGGGGCCCATGGGAACAGGTTTTCTTTATGCCAGAAAAGGGATTAAGCTAAGACCGATAAAAGAGGGCGGTACAGGGACAAGGTCAAGAGAACTTACCCAACCATATGATTTTCCAGAAGGTTATGAGGCGGGAACAATTAACGTGCCAGGAATTGTAGGATTAGGTTATAGTATAAAACATATTCAGAAGCTGGGAGTAGAAAACATAAAAGCATATGGGGAGGAATTAATTCGTATTTTAGATGAGGGCTTGCGGAACATGAGAAGTATAACCGTATATGGTCCTGAGGACTGTAGAAAAAAAGCTGGAATTGTTTCTTTTAATATTAATAACAAAAGCTGTGAGGAGGTTTGTGATAAATTAGACAGCATCTATGGGATTGCAGCGAGGGGAGGATATCACTGTGCGGGGCTAGCCCACAAAACAATAGGGACATATGAAACAGGCACAATACGTATGAGTGTTGGACCGTATAATACAAAAAGAGATATTTATACAGCAATTGAAGCGATATACCAAATACAAAAAATGTGATATACTAATAAAAATAGTAAATTATAAAGATAGATTAAAAGGTCATATTAGCAATATTGTATAAAAATAGAGATAAGGAATAATCAAAATGCAAATACAGGTGATAAACGGACCAAATCTGAATATGCTCGGGATTCGAGAGCCTGATATATACGGAACCCTTACTTTGAATGAAATAAATGAATTAATAGCGCTAAAAGGGGAGGAATTAAACATTACCCTTGATTTTTACCAATCAAATCACGAAGGTAATATCATTGATAAGGTTCATGATTGTTATGGCAAGAAGGACGGTATAGTTATCAATCCTGGTGCGTTTACACATTATAGCATAGCTATCCGTGATGCTATTTCTGCAGTTGGAATCCCAACAGTAGAAGTACATTTGAGTGATATAAACAGCAGGGAGGATTTTCGCAAAAAATCTGTAATTAAAGGCGTCTGTATTAAGCAGATATGCGGAAAAGGTGTTTACTCGTATATTGAGGCGTTGGAATTTATCGTAAATATGTTTAAGAAATAAAAATCATGGAAATTATGGAAATACCCATGTCATTAAATGCAGCAGCAAAAGAAGGATCAGAATATGGCAATCAGTGACAAACGCATAATAATGAAAGAAATCATCGAATCTATGGATTATATGGTCAGGGTTATGGATGCAGACCATAAAGTAATATATATGAACAAGAGAATGAGAGAAGTTTTTGGACATACCTTAGGGCACATCTGTTATTCGTTATTCGGAAGAAACGAAAGATGTGAACATTGTGTAACCCGTGAAACTATTGAAACGGGACAACCAGATTCAAAATACGTACTTATTGGGGACAATTATTATCAAGTCATATCCTCACCAGTGAATACCGAAGGGGGGCAGAACTACTCCATAGAGCTAATGCACGATATTACGGAACAGAAAAAAATGGAGGATGAGTTGATGAATCATTATGAAAAACTCAAAGCAGATATCGATTTCGCAAAACATATACAAAATCGTGCATTGCCATTAGACGGTGAATATTGGAATTCGTTGGAGATAAACTCCCTATATCTTCCAAGCGAAGATTTGGGGGGAGACTTATACGACATCATTAAGATGAATGAAACTGAGTCATTATTATACATAGCAGACGTGTCAGGGCATGGAATCACATCTTCACTGCTTACAATGTTTTTGAGGCAGATGCTTAGGGGACAGGTAACAGAGAAGAAGATCGATCTAAAAGAAATTTTAGGGTTGCTACATAAAAATTACCTGGAACTTAGAACCGATAAGGAACAATATTTAACAGTTCTATTCTGCTTATACAATAGTGAAAGCAAAGAAGTTAGTTTTCTTAATGCTGGGCACAATTGTCTGCCGATAGTAATAAAACGAAACGGTGAAATCCAGGTCATTAATGTGACAGGAATGCCTGTATGCAATCTTATGGATAAGATCGAACATTCACTCGTTAAGGTGCCTGTAGAATCAGGAGACAGAATCATCCTTTATACCGATGGTATTTCTGAAGCGCGCAATTCAAATAACGAGCAATTTGAAACCGAAAGGATGTTAGAAACTATAAAAAATAATATCCACATGGATGGGAAATCACTTGCTATTAAAATCATCGATGAAGTCGAAAGTTTTACACAGAAACCAATATTAGACGATATGGCAATCGTTGTTGCTAAAATTATCTGACACTTTCTATGCCCTGGTTGGCTAACTCATCTGCTCGATTGTTCATTTTGGTAATATAGAGGAAATCATCCATAGTAAAATTTGTTCCGTTCCATTCTATAAATTTTTCATAGATTGGCTGAAGGTTCAAATTTTTACTATTTAAATTCACATGCCCTTTTACTCGATAGAACTCTATCGAATGTTTGTTTATAAACGAAAATAGCAATTCCCATAAATCGCGATTTTCCACATCGGTTTTTTTAGAAGTTTTCCAGTTGTTGCGATACCAGTTTTCATACCACTTTTCGCGGAAGCAATTCATAAGGTAGGAACTGTCGGAAAAGACTCTAATATTTAAGTTGCCCTTTGTGAGTGCCCCAAAAGCATTTAGCAGAGCCATCATTTCCATACGATTATTTGTGGTATTCTTCTCACCACCGTAAAGTTCTTTACGGTGATTGCCATATTCCAGCACAGCACCCCAGCCACCAGTATTCGATTCGTTTTGGTTGCCTGAGCAGGCACCATCAGTATAAATATTTACAACTTTCAAGATCATCACTCCTATATTGGATTAACTGACAATTTATTATGATTTCAAAAGATCAGAATTCTCCAATTATCATTATAGTAAGATTATGCCGTAAAAAAGAATGGCTGGCAAGGATTCTTTACAAGTCAGCCTCAGATGTATAAGTACATAAGGAAAAAATATGCAGCATTGAATACAAAGACATAAATGCTTTTTTGATGTATACTATTTATGAAATTATTGTAAAGCTAACTTAAAACCTGCGTAACATAATTGTAACATAGATAAGATATACTTTGCTTATATCTATATTGTATACAACCATTGCACATGTGTGTACATGATTAACAGAAAGGAGGATTTTTCGGATGAAAAAACGCGTGACAATTATTTTTATATTAGTAATGGCATTGTTTTGTATGCCACTTGTTTCAATTGCGGCCGGAGATCCTTCCGTTACATTAGTAAACCCAGCATCAAACAGCACGGTATATTCAAGTAATATATTGTTGTCTATTAAAATTACTCAACCTAAAACCATTAAAGTGAGTGTCTTTGAAGAAAAACAGATGATAAACGGAACTCTGAGTGCTGTTAATATAAATGCCTTAGCCACCTCAAATGCTACTTTGAATAATGCAAACTTCATCAGTCAGCCTGTTGGTATACCAGCGAGTTTTACAAGCAGTAATAATTTAAGTTTTTTTACTAAACAGATTAACGGACTGAAACCAGGTCTTTACCGTATCAGGATTGACAGCATTGACAATACAGGCAATATAACACATACGAGCGAAAGCTATGTAGTGGTGAAAGAAAGGACAGAGGAGGCAGATATAAATATATTTAACTCTAGGCAATCAGGAACTATGCAATTCCTGCAAAACCTACTGAAAAATATATTTGGAAACTAAGGATAAGTCATGACAGAGTCTAAAATCGAAAAAGCTAAGAGTATAAGTTTAGTAGTATTGTTTTTATCAACAGTACTACTATTGTGCTTTTTTTTGGGTTACATATCTCTAGATAGTTTTAAGTTTCGGCAGCAGGCAATTTCGGAAGAAATCCCAGACATCTCATATATGATAAAACCGAATCAAATAGTCGTAAATTTTGGTGCGGACAACTACACAGTTTTGTCAGCGGGCAATCTGGACGTTTGGTGTACGGAGGAAAATTGCCTGGTTAAAGGGATTGAGAAGTTTAACCAATCCGAAAATATTTTGGTAGAGGAAATTCCGTATGAGAAATATCAAGAGGTGATGAAATTTCGATCGATCCTCGCCGAGTTTTCGTACGATATTCCAACAGCTGATTTTTTCATTAATTATAAAATTAAGAAGCCTTCAAGCTACAAGGTAATAGATACTATCAAATCCATCAGTTATTCAGAAGTGAGCAAAAATAACATCTTTATTTATGACGGTAAAAATAATAAATATTATCGTTTAGTTGCAGATACGGATAATGGAGTTTTTGAAACGCTTATTGCGGCAATTGAGGGTAACGATTATAATGTTTATTATCCTGTCAGCACGTATTTGGGTGTAGAGAATAATACGCTGATTCCTCTTGAAATCAATACTAATTTGAGTAAATTTCCGTTTCGACTGGATTTATATCCTTATCAAACAGAAAAAATCAATACTGTTGCGGAAAAATTTTTTGGTAGCAACTTTGATTTCGTAAGACAGATTACTGAAGATACAGGGACAATAATTTATATGTATAGCTATGGCAAGAATGTTCTTATAGTTAATACGAATGGCAGTATTGAATATAAGGAAGAGCAAATTAGTGCGAATATGGATAAAAGCTTTTTAGAATCACTGGAAATAGCCGTTCAGTATGTTGCTCGGCATGGATCATGGGAATCACTAAACGGAGCGAAGCTGACTCCTTATTTAAAGGATGTAGCCTTGAACCCAAATGGAGAGAAAGGTTTTAGATTTACATTTGGCATGGAGGTAAATGGAAGCCGGCTATTTTATGAGGAAGGTGAATCTATTGTCACTGATGTCACTAATGGTCAGGTAACGTACTATAAAAGAAATATGATTGACTTCGATCAGGAGGATTTAGAAGCTATAGAAGCATCTTCTAAAGATACAGCTTTTTCATCTGTTAATCTGATTGCGAAAAACTATGAGTATATTTATCATATTCTTCAAACAGAGGACACATATATAGCAGATAATCAACCTGACATGTTTGAAGCCGTCGCATCAGCGATAAATAATATGCAAATTGGATATGTCCGTATGGCAGATAATGAAACAACAGATATTTATCCTAGTTGGATAGTCTCAATAAATGATATCGATGTATATTTTGATTTGTACAATGCGGAACCTATTGGTTATATGAAGAAGTAGACGGTTAAAGTTTGCCTAGGGTAGTTATGAATCGGATAGAATGTTTTTAAAGGAGCAGATTGCATGGATTGGACAAAAGCAAAAACTATTTTGATCGTAGCGTTGATTGTTACCAATTGTGTTTTGATTGTCACATATCTTTTTCAGGAATATCATTTCAAAAGTGATGAAGAAGAGGTGCATGCAGCAACCATAAAGCTTTTAAAAGATAAAAATATTTTTGTTGAGACGAAAATTCCTAAAACTCATGAAAGAATGCCAAAATTGACTGTTCAATATGATAAAATAGATCAAGTTAAAATAGACCAGCAATTAGCAAATCATAGAGTCCTAATACCTGAAGAAGTAACAGAAGATAATATTATTGCTCTTACAACCGAATTCATTGAGCAATGCAATCTGATGACAGAAAACGTTACTTTTGATAAGATAGAGCGAATTGGAGATAGTTTTAAGGTAACTTATAAAAACTTTTTAGGTGAATATCCAATAGAAGAAAGCTATATTATTTTTACTGTTGTTCAAGGTAAAATAATCGATATGAACAGTTTTTGGCTCAATCCTATTGAAGTAAGCGACATAAAAAAAGAAGTAATTCCAGCAGTTACAGCTTTGATCAGGTTTATGAGTGAAAACAAAGAAGAAGAAAAAATACATGTACAAGACATATCTTTGGTTTATTGGGTTGACTCTAATGCCTTTGATGTGGAGTCTGCCTTAACTGATACAGCTTTTCCCACTTGGAGAATCACATATAACAGAGGAAAAATTCAGTATATTACTGCTTGGGAGCAATGAACACTGAAATAATGACTAAGTTGCATCTATTTTATAAATTAAAAATTTCATGTTAATTATATTAACTTTAAAATTCTCAATAAAATTCATATAATTATTTATAAATAAGTTAAACTAAGGAGTATGGCAATGACTTTGAGCTTTTGTTCCTTTTCTAGTGGCAGCAGCGGCAATTGCTATTTAATAAAATCAGAAAAAACAGCCATTCTTGTAGATGCTGGAATCAGCGGTAAAAAAATTTATGAAGGGTTGGAGGCTACCGGTACACCGAGGGGGCAGTTAGCTGCATTATTAATCACCCATGAGCACTCAGATCATACGAAAAGTATTCGAACGATTTTGAAAAGAGAAAAAAAGTTGAAGGCTTATGCTAATTGGGGGACTTGGAGTAATATAACTCATGAGATTTGTGATGCTCAAAAAGAAATCTTCGAGACGGGTGAATCTTTTTATATAGGAGAAATCATGGTTAGATCTTTTCGTGTATCACATGATGCAGCTGAACCGGTAGGATTTACCTTTTCTTCGCAAGGAAAACAAATCAGTATTGTAACGGATACAGGTTGTATGAATGAAGAGATCATATCAGAGATAAAGGAAGCCGACATACTGGTTTTAGAAGCCAATCATGACGTAGACATGCTGAAAATAGGAAGATATCCCTGGTTTCTAAAGAAAAGGGTTTTGGGAAAAGAAGGGCATTTGTCCAATACAGCAGCAGGAGAGGCAATATTGAAGCTAATGTCAGAAAGCAGCAAAGAAAGACTTGTGTTGCTTGCGCATTTGAGCAAGGAAAATAATTTTCCTGAAATGGCGTATCAAACTGTAAAAAATATTTTAGAGGAAGCTGACTATTACATAGGAAAACATTTAAAACTCAATATCGTATCAAGAGAGAACTTGAGTTTAATCTATAAAATTTGATAAATGGGGGAATGAATGTGAAACATGATGATTTTAGAGATGGATTTATCAATAGTTCAGGTGAAGAATATACGACCACAAGGTATTATGACCCGGAAAATATATCAAATATAGGTACTTCAAAAAAGGTAAAAAAACCAGGAAAAACAGCAAATAAATTTTTATCGGTTATTCTTATAATACTTCTTTCTGCCGGAGCCGGATTCGGCGGGGGACTTGCGGCAATGTATTATGGTCAGACTATTTTAGGACTCAATACTGTAAGCGAGATAAAGATAAATCCGAATGATGATATAAATACAGCAGAAGCTATAGCATTAAAGGTAATTCCTTCGGTAGTTGGAATCAGCACTAGCACAGAAATAACTTATCAAGGTTTTTTTGGGCAGCAAAGAGGAATCCAGAGTGGTGTAGGAACAGGAATCATAGTAGATGAAAAAGGATATATTCTGACCAATTCCCATGTTGTAAATGATGGAAAGGCTAAAGAGATTATAGTACAGCTATCTGACGGAAAAGAGGTTGAAGGCACAGTACTATGGTATGATAAAAGTATAGATTTGGCAATCGTTAAAATAGAAGCAGTTGGACTGACCCCGGCTGAACTTGGAAATTCAGATGAGGTAAGAATAGGCTCATATGCAGCGGCAATCGGTAATCCTTTGGGAATGGCTTTTGACAGAAGCGTTACCCAGGGAGTTATCAGTGGGTTAAATCGCACTATCACAGTATCTGATGGTCAATCTCAACTGACGATGGAGGGATTAATACAGACCGATGCTTCAATAAACTCCGGAAATAGCGGAGGTCCTCTGCTTAACAGTGCAGGGCAGGTTATTGGCATCAATTCTGCCAAAGCTCAAAGCGGTGAAGGCTTAGGTTTTGCAATACCTATTAATACTGCTAAACCTATTGTTGATGAAATAAAGACAAAAGGCGAATTTAAGCGTTCTTATATTGGTATAAGGGGCGGTAATGTTGCCGACTTCCTGCAGATTAACCCCGGTATCAACCTTGGAACCAAGACGGGAGTTTATGTGGCCCAGATATATTCAGACTCACCAGCTGCGAAGGTTGGCTTGAAGGAAGGCGATATAATAATCGAAGTTGAAGGTGAGGAAGTCAGAACTATGTCTCAGCTAATTAGTACACTATTTAGGTACAGACCGGGCGATACGATTGATTTAACAGTGCTCCGAATGGGGAGGAAAATGAACTTTACTGTTACACTCACAAGTATGGACGATACGATAGAGTTGCCGCGTACACAGATACCTCAGTAGATAGTATAAAGGCTTTGAGATGAATATAACCATTATATGTATTGGAAAGTTAAAGGAACGATATTGGACAGAGGCTGTGGAGGAATACAGTAAGCGCCTCAGTAAATATTGTACATTGTTAATAAACGAACTAAAAGAAAAACTCCGAGACAACCCGTCCAAAGCTGAAGAAATAGCCGTTAAGGAGGCAGAGGGCAAAAGTATTTTAAAGCAGATTAAGCCGGAAGCTTATGTCATTGCTTTAGAAATTAAAGGTCAAGAATTAACCTCTGAAAAAATGGCAAAAAAAATTAGCAATCTAGCCTTAGAAGGAAAAAGTGAAATAATCTTTATCATCGGGGGCTCTCTGGGGTTGTCTGAGGAAGTTTTAAAGCGAGCAGATTTTCGCCTTTCTTTTTCAAAGATGACTTTCCCTCATCAAATGATGAGGGTTATACTTCTGGAGCAAATATATAGAAGTTTCAAGATAATTAAAAATGAACCGTATCATAAATGACTGCAGTTTTTATATGGTCAAATTCTATTCAAACATCTTATATACTTCTTCTACATTGACAACCTGTGCTCGCCCAAATTTAAGCATTTCAAGTCCCATTTGCTTTCTTTCAGCATTAAAAGATGCTGTGGTCTCAATTGGTACGATACAGTTATAATTTAAAGAAAAAGCATAACTGCAAGTTTCAAATATACAAACATCTGTTGCAGCTCCAACCAGTATTAGATTCTTAATGTTTTTACTTTTAAGTAACTCCTCTAGATTAGTGTTGAAAAAAGCATTCCATCTATGCTTGATTACCAGTTCTTCACCTTCTCGCGGAGCCAGAGGAGGAATAATTTCAGCGTCAAGTGAGCCTTTAACAAAGTGCTTATACTTTTTTACTTCAAATCTTTCAGCCAGCATTCTCCAGTCACTAAAGTCTTCTTCATATTCGGTTTTAATATTGACAACCAACATTCCATTCTCATTAAAGTAGTCCTTTAATTTTATTATTGGAGTTACTACATCTTCTTGTTTAGTTACATCAACGTTCAGCATTTTTACCAGGGAACCGTCAGGAGCGCCACCTCCGTATTGCATATCAATTACTAATAATGCAGTTTCCTTTTTATTTAACATATATGATATCTCTCCTTTATATGTTTGATCAAATAAAATTATACTCCTATTAACAGTATAATAGTAACTTGGCACTAAATAATACAAAATTAATAAGCTTAATGAAACAACCCGTCAAGATTGAAAAACGAGGCAATGCTTGACGGGTTTAAAATTACGTTAGCCAAATAAATGAATATACAGTAATGCATACTATTATTGTCATTAATATTGTAGTACCAATGGGAAATCGATATTTATTTTCAGAATATACAGGCCACGCAGGTTCATCCTTTGTACTCTTTAACCATTTCAGAGGATTAGTAAAGAATGGTATTAAAAAGTGAATTAATCGATTTCCAAGTATACCAGACTGAAATCGGATTATGTATGAAATATCTATTAAGAAATTTACAAAGTAAACAAGTGGTTTTCGGTAGAACCAGTCTGTATCAATTGAAATTGTATGTTTTCCACCAAGTCTTGGGATAAATATCCAGAACGCTGCGAATGTTGCAACAAGTAGCTGCACTGTGGAAATAACATGTTCAATGGTAAAAGGTTGATATATTGAACCAAATGGGAGATATTGGTACAAAAGAGAAGGCATTACACCATACAATATACAAAGCGAAGCGCCCATAACCATTGCGACAATCATATTTGTTGGTAGCTTTTTCGGTTCAATACCTCGATCAGGGCCGAAGAACATGAAGTAAGGCAGCTTTAGCGCTATTGACAAGAAAGTCCCTATTGAGGCAAGATATAATAATGCCTCTACAGCTAGCATACCGTTGGATGCTGCCGCTGAAATAATCATTGATTTACTGATAAATCCGTTAAATAGAGGTACACCTGAAATCGAAAAAGCACCAATCATATACAGAATAACGACTAGCGGCATCTTGTGCCATAAACCACCAAGATCAGTAAGCTTGCGTTTACCTGTGGCATAAATAACAGCACCTGCCCCCATAAATAGTAAAGACTTATATAATATATGACTGAAGGCATGAGCTGCGGCACCGTCGAGAGCTAAATAAGTCCCCATTCCTACAGCAGCTACCATATAACCCACCTGGCTGACTATATGATACGCTAAAAGACGTCGTATATCATTTTCCAAGACAGCGTAAACAACTCCATAAAGAGCCATAATGACACCTGCCCAAATTAGGAATTCTGTGCCTGAAAATATCCGGATCAAAGCATATACAGCCACCTTGGTGGTAAAAGCACTAAGAAATACGCTGCCGGATACTGTTCCTTCAGGGTAGGCGTCCGTTAACCAGGCATGCAATGGAGGTATTGCTGCGTTGATGGAAATACCTAATAATATTAGCCAGAAAGCAGCGTCATTGGTATTAGTTAGAGAAGTTATTTCAATCTGACCCTCGCTAACCTTCAAGAATATTCCCGCAAGCAAGAGATTACCGCCGAAGAAATGAACCAGTATATATCTGAATCCTGCTTTAATTGCTTCAGGAACCTTACGATTCCAAATTAGAAGAACTGAAGCAACAGCCATAACCTCCCAGAAGAATATCATAGTTATCCAGTCACCTGCAAAAACAACACCTAATGAGCAACCAGCATAAGCAAGACCTGCAACATTTTCCCCTCTACGCTTTACGTGAAGAGCGTAGATATTAGCAACCAAGGCTACAATGCAGAAAATCAAACCAAATAACCAGGATAGGCGGTCAACTTTTAATATAATCAGTTCCATATCATTAATGAAATTATAGCTGAAGCTAGTGCCGACCCTAATATTTAGCAATGATACCAAAGCCAGTGCTGGAGCCAAAATCATTATTCCTTGGCGGAGCAGCTGTTGACGTAATATGAGTGCGAGAAATGCGCCCACTAAAAGGATAATACCAGGATGAAGATTAATCATTGCTTTTATCACCTCCATCGTAGTAGTCTTCCTTACGTTGGATAAAAGCCTTCCCTGCAAATTTTGAGATCACAATAATAGCTACACAACCTATAAATCCGAAAATTAAATCGAAACCTACGAAGCCATGCCACCAATATTGGATATGAGGCTGAACAAACAATATTTCTATGATAATTGAAGCAAACGATATTACTCCAAAGATTATCAATACTTTATTCATTGACATTTTATATTCCTCCCAGAGTCAGCTCAGTGCCAAAAATATTATCAGCTGTCATAACTGCTAAATCATAAAATCCTGCTCCCAGATTAGGAAAGATACCAAGAAGTAAAGCGCATACTGATGAAACTACCAAAGGAATAAGCATGGCATTGCTGGTATCCCTTTCTCCGAAATCCGCCATTCTGTCGATATTTTGATGATGTATAATATTATCAGGTTCTTTAAAAAAGGCATTATAGACAATAGGAACAAGGTAACAGGTACTTAGCAATGCGCTGCCAATAAGTATAGCAATAAAAACTCCCTGCCCCGCTTGAAGAGAGCCAAGGGCTATATTCCATTTACTTATAAAGCCAGCCATAAAAGGGAGTCCGGTTATTCCGAAAGTGCATACGGCAAAAGCTCCCATGGTATAAGGCATCTTTAGACCGATGCCGTTCATCTCGCTTACAAACATAATACGGCGAGTAGTGTAAAGAGCACCGGCGCAGAAAAATAACGTAATTTTCATAAATGCATGAGCTACGATATGGTACATACCCCCTAATATTCCATAGGGAGTAAGTAAAGAGGCAGCTAATATTATATAAGAAAGCTGACCTACTGTAGAAAAAGCAAGTCGAGCTTTAAGATTCTCCTGTCTAATAGCTAACAAGGAAGATACTATAATGGTGAATGCTGCAGCCCATGCTAAAATAGTTGTAATACCTAACTCTGACAATAATGAAGGACCAAAAACAAAGCAAATAATGCGAATGACCCCAAAGACACCAGCCTTTACAACAGCTACAGCATGGAGCAGCGCACTTACTGGAGAAGGTGCCGCCATGGCAGATGGAAGCCAACCATGAAAAGGCATAATCCCAGCTTTCACACCGGTTCCAATAATCAGGAATACAAAAATCGTCTTAAGAACAAAAGTAGAAGCAACTGCGGTTGTCAGGAATCCTCCTGCTTTAAAATCACCATTTCCAACCAAAATATAAATCCACACGATGCCAATCAACAAAAATTGTCCTGCGGTAAGTGTATAAGCCAGATATTTTCTCCCTGCTAGCCTTGCTTCTTCATCACGGTCGTGAATTATTAAAGGATATGTAGCTATTGTTAAAATCTCATAAAAGACGAAGAAGGTAAGAAGGTTAGCAGCAAACGCAATTCCAATTGTAGCAGATAGGCAGACAGCAAAGCAGGCATAATAGCTGGTCTGGTGCTTCTGATTTATCGATCTCATATATCCTATTGAATAAATGGAAGTAAGCAACCAGAGGAATGAAGATAAAGCAGCAAAGATCATACCTGCGGCATCAACTCTAAGATGAAAGCTAATACCGGCAGCAACATTAAAAGGAACCGTTTCTATTACCTTTCCAGATAAAACGATAGGCATCATTGAATATATAATGGCTATTTTACAAATTGCAGCTAGTATAGTCCATGATTCCCTAAGATTAGGATGCCTATCACTCATCATAATCAAAGCTGCAGCCACCAAAGAAACCAGGATTGCCAACAGAGGGCGATTATCCAGCAAAACCATACTATAATCCATATGCGCCACCCCCCAGAACTGAATACTGTAAGATCTGCTCAACTATAGGTCCATTTAGAATACCTACTGCCAAGACTCCCAAGCCTAATACGATAATTGGTATAAGCATGGTTGCAGGTAACTCCAGACGACATTTTTTTTCTTCTATTTCTACTAAACAGGTTTCCCCATTAGCTTCTTTCCCTTGTTTTTTCATGAAAGCTTGCTCTATTACACGGAAAAAGTAAATTGCATTTAAAAGGCTGCTTACAATAATTACCACAATATAAATCCACATATCAGCTTCTAAAGCCCCAAGAACTAAATACCATTTGCTGAAAAAGCCCGCAGTAGGCGGGAGCCCAACCATAGAAAAAGCTGTAATGAGCAGGGCACCCATAGAAATAGGCATGCTTTTGCTAAATCCCGTAAACTTGTCGATTAGATGTTCGCCGGTTTTCCATTTTACACCACCGGCAATAAAGAATAGGCAACTCTTCATAAAAGCATGATTAAGTATGTGAAGAACGGCACCAATTAGTGCGAAGGTATTTCCAATTGCGAGTCCTAATACAATATAGCCAATTTGGGCTACACTGGAATAGGCGAGCATTCGTCGAAAATCAGACTGAGCGATCGCCATAATTGATCCAACGATGATACCAACAGCAGCTATCCATCCTAAAACTTCCAAGGCCATATGAACTGCAGAATCTGCAGGGTCAAAAACAAAGTAGAAAAATCTAAAGATTACATAAGCGGATACTTT
>DUPP01000056.1 GCA_012838265.1 Clostridiales bacterium | reverse complement strand
AGGACGTTAGGATGAGTTATATATCCAAGTTTAAGAGCGCAGAGATAGATGAGCTCTTTAAAGCAATTTTAGCACTTGAAACTGAAGAGGATTGCTATCGTTTTTTTGAGGATGTTTGTACTATCAATGAGATACATTCAATAGCACAAAGATTTCATGTAGCAAAGCTTCTTTATGAACATAAGACGTATAATGAAATCGAGGAGTTAACAAAAGCAAGTACCGCGACTATAAGCCGGGTAAATAAGTGTCTTGTTTATGGCGCTGATGGATACCGCAGAATATTGGAGAGGATTTACACACCAAAATAAAATTTATGAGTTTACAAAAGGGCGAATTGTGTAGTATCATATTATGGTAGCGTGTGCTAGACACACAAAGTAGTTTTGAAGGTAGGTAGGTAATATGATTCAATTAATTGCAACAATATCGTTGGTAGTTTTTGTGGTTGTAATGCTGTTGGTAGGCATTTACAGTACAAAAAAGGCAGGTACAGTAGAAGGATTTTTACTTGGCGGCAGAGGTATAGGACCGTGGATTTCGGCATTTTCTTACGGTACTGCTTATTTCTCAGCCGTTATTTTTATTGGTTATGCTGGTATGTTCGGATGGACAATTGGAACTGGCAGTATACTGATTGGATTGGGAAATGCCATAATTGGATGTTGGCTTGCATGGATTTTTCTTGCAAAAAGAACGCGTCAAATGACAAGGACACTGAATTCCCGTACAATGCCGGAATTTTTTGCTGCAAGATATAACAGCAGAAGAATGAAACTATATTCAGCGGTTATTATCTTTGTATTTTTGGTACCCTATGCAGCAGGGGTATACAAAGGTCTGGGAACTCTGTTCAGTGCTATTTTTGCTGGAGTAGATCCTGTCATCTGTATGTTTATCGTAGCAGCACTTACAGGGATTTATCTTGTGTTAGGTGGATATGTAGCTACATCTACAAATGATTTTATTCAAGGGCTTATCATGATTGCTGGCATTGTTGCTATGGTACTGCTTCTTGTTTCAAGACCGGAGGTTGGGGGATTTTCCGCTGCTTTTGAAAAGCTGTCTGCTATTGATCCTCAACTGACAGATATTACAGGAGGCAGCAGCAGGAATTTTCTTATCACTAATATAGTTCTAACAAGCTTTGGAGTTTGGGGTCTTCCCCAGATGGTACATAAATATTATGCGATAAAGAGGGAATCGGATATAAAGATTGCAACCACCGTTTCCACCATTTTTGCACTACTAATTGGATGCGGAGCATATTTTTCGGGTTCCCTTTCCAGATTGTTTATTGAAGCAGATGATAAAGGTCTTCCAAATGTAGTCGGAGGCTTTGATAATGTTGTTCCCAGTATTCTGATAAAAGCATTGGCAGATAACATATTATCCATGATTGTATTAAGCGTAATTATGATTTTACTTTTATCAGCGTCAATGTCCACATTAGCAGCAATAGTTTTATCATCTAGTGCGGCCGTATCGGTTGACCTGTTGAGAGAGCTCCGCCCCCAGATTAAACCTAAAAGGCAAGTGTTTTTAATGCGTATCTTATGCGTAATTTTCATTGCATGCTCATTCACATTTGCTGTTGCAGATATATCTTTTATAGTAAATTTGATGTCCTTCTCATGGGGTGTAGTGGCAGGCTCATTTATTGGACCTTTTCTATGGGGTCTGTACGCTAAAAGGATAACAAAAGCTGGTGCATGGGCTGGAATGTTATCCGGTATTGTGGTGGTAGGAACGATGCTGACGTACTATACGATAACGGTAGGATTTGAATCAGCAAAATCCATGGCTCCGATTTTCGGTGTGTCTGCTATGGCAGTCTCCTTTATAATAGTTCCTCTTGTAAGCCTGTTTACAAAAAAATTCAGTGAAGAGCATAATACGAAAGTATTTCAGGTTACTGAATAATAGAATTCAGGTGCATGAATAAATATATAGAATACAGGCGAATGAATAATAAACAATAATAATTATCCCATATCAAAGCTGTAGCACTGTCAATCGTTTTATAACGTAAGCGGTGAGGCAGCTTTTTTTGCTCTATAAATGTTCCAATATTAAGTATTTTAAAAAATAGAGCATTGTATTGTGATTTAATCTATCATATGATAATATAAACATATGAACAATTATTCATATATTATTTGAATTTTAATGCTAACACTTAATGATAATACAAGGGGGCCTTTTTTGTGAACAATAATGAACCTAAAATGTGTGATTGTACTGTAATACATGTGGATGTGGTCGAGCGAGTCAAGGGAGAGATGCCTGAAGAGAAGAAAATGTACGACCTAGCAGAGCTTTTTAAAAGCCTAAGCGATCAGACCAGGTTAAAAATACTCTTTGCATTGTCAAAAAATGAGATGTGTGTTTGTGATATAGCAGCTCTGCTTGGCATGTCGCAATCCGCCATATCTCATCAATTGAGGGTATTGAGAAATACAAGGCTTGTCAAGTATCAGAAATCAGGCAAGGTAGTGTATTATACACTTGATGATAATCATGTGAATGCAATTTTCAAGCAGGGATTGGATCATGTTGCACATAAGTAATAAAGAAAGGATACAAATATGACTAGATTAATTATGCATAGTAATAACTGCAGCTGCAGTGAGTCCTGCAGCAATGATATTGAGGTAAAAAAACAAATGAGCTTATATCTCGGGGTTGTATTCTTTATTGCTGGTATCATATTCAATTACTATATTGCACAGACTCCTTCTTATGCTGTGATTGCAGTATTTCTGATTGCCTATATGTTGATAGGGAAAGATATATTGCTGACTGCAGTAAGAAATATATTGGCGGGAAAGGATTTCGATGAGAATTTCTTGATGTCAATTGCCAGCATTGGCGCATTTTTCATTGGAGAGTATCCGGAGGCAGTAGCTGTGATGTTATTCTATAAGATAGGTGAAGCGCTGCAGGATAGAGCGGTGGCTAGCTCCAGGAGATCTATCTCTGCATTACTGGACATTAGGCCTGACAAAGCCAACCTGAAAACACCTGAAGGGATTAGCGTGACGGATGCTGAAAATGTTCAGCCGAACGATATAATTATCATAAAGGCTGGAGAAAAGGTTCCATTGGATGGCGTAGTGAAGAAGGGTGTTTCAACTATTGATACAAGGGCATTAACTGGCGAATCTTTACCACAAGATGTGAATATAGGCTCAACAGTTCTGTCTGGTTCTATCAATGGACATGGAATGTTAGAGTTAGAGGTGACTAAAAGATTTGAAGAATCTACTGCATCTAGAATTATTGAGTTAGTACAAAATGCAAGTAATAAAAAAGCGAAAACAGAAAATTTCATTACAAAATTTGCAGCATATTATACCCCAGCCGTAGTTGGTATTGCCACAGCTTTAACGATTATACCTCCATTTGCACTTGGTTTGGGAAGCTTTGACGATTGGCTGTATAGAGCACTTGTGTTTCTAGTGATTTCTTGCCCGTGCGCCTTGGTAATCTCAATACCTTTAGGCTTCTTTGGAGGGATTGGAGCTGCGTCTTCAAAAGGGATCTTGATTAAAGGAAGCAACTACCTTGAAGCTTTGAATGATATTGACGCGGTGATATTTGATAAAACAGGAACATTAACCACTGGAATTTTCAAAGTGACGAAAATAATCAGCGGCAAAAGATACACACAGGATGAAGTCTTAAGATACGGTGTATATGCTGAATATCATTCAACGCATCCCATCGCAGTATCTATCAAAGCACGATATTTTGCGGACCCAGAGAATACAATTGATGAAACACTTATATCAGAGCTAACAGAAAGTGCTGGTTTTGGTGTCAAAGCACGGATTGGCGATAAAACTATTTTAGTGGGGAGCCATCGTTTAATGGAAGAAGAACGGATTGAAGTTCAACATGAAAATGAGGTTGGGACGGTAGTATATGTTGCAATAAATGGAGAATATGCAGGTGCGATAGTTATTTCCGACGAATTAAAAGCTGAAAGTGTAAAAACTATACATAAACTCCACGATTTGGGAATTAAGAAGATTGCTATGCTGACTGGTGACAATAGAAAAATCGGCGAGAAAATTGGCCGGGAATTAAGTGTTGACGAGATTTATTCAGAATTGTTACCATATCAGAAAGTAGAGATACTCGAGTCCATTTTGGGTGACAGGAAGCAACAAAATGGGAGTGCAAAAAAAGGCAATGTTATATTTGTAGGAGACGGTATTAATGACGCGCCAGTGCTTGCGAGAGCCGATATAGGAATTGCGATGGGAGGTATGGGATCCGATGCTGCAATTGAAGCTTCCGACATTGTAATTATGAATGATGAACCTTCCAAAGTAATCACTGCAATTAAAATTGCCGGTAAAACAAGAAGAATAGTATGGCAGAATATCGTTGGAGCTCTTATGGTCAAAGGAGTCATTTTATTGTTGGGCGCTTTAGGATATGCTACCATATGTGGAGCTGTGTTTGCAGATGTAGGAGTTGCCATCATTGCAGTGATGAATTCTGTAAGAGCAGGACGAATAGCCGAATAGTCACTTTTTTTAAGTAAATACCTATTAATAAATTAATAATAAGTGTATAATTAATCAGACCACATCCCAAAGACCGAAGATGATTGGCGGACAGGCTAATACCGATAGAACAAAGATGATTGCCCATTCAGGTGATGAATATGTACCTTTATCTTCATAAGGATGAATCAGTTGAAAACAAACGGAGGACCAAACTTATAAGTGAAGACAGGTCCGACTTTAGTGATCATATGGTTATAAAAATACTAAGGGATTACTTAGCTAAGAAAGATCTTATGGTTTCTGAGGAAGAATTAAAAGCATTAAAGATCCTAAGAGATAAAAAAGGTAAACCATACTTTCTGTTTCCTTGTGCGGATGAAAGCAGTTTTGTAAATAAACATCCTATCCATTATTCTGTAAGCCATTCCGGGATTTGGTGGGGATGCATGATGGCAGATGAACCAGTGGGATTTGATATGGAGCGCTATCATGATAAGGTGAATCACCTTAAGATAGCAAAACGCTATTTTACTGAGATGGAATTTCAATATATTCTTCAGACTGGACTTGATGGTTTTTTTGAAGTCTGGGTACGAAAAGAAGCTTATGTAAAGTTTTTGGGATCCGGACTGGCAAATAGACTAGACAGTTTTTCAGTTGTAAGTGATATGCAATTATCTACGGTTGTCATCCCGATAAAAAAAGGAGACAAGCAGGAACTGCCGCCTTGCCGTATTGAAGAGTGCTTTATTGAAAAGGGTTTAGAAGCAGCTTACTGCAGCAGCAGCGGCAATCCCATAAAAGAAATTGTTTTATTATAAAAGTAAGTAAGATGGAAATATCATTTAACATGCAGATACTTTGCAGATTTCTGCTCCTAAGAAAGGCATCAATATGAAGAAAAATGAAATGTCTGAACTAGAAAGTAACAGAATATACGAAGAAAGCAAGCTTAAGGTATACGGAAGTGCAGTTCTTTTTTCTTTTATCATTGGTTTTTCTTTTTTAGGAATAAAGACTTGTCTCGCTGTAGCTACTCCATTGGAAACTTTAGTATATCGTTATAATTTCGCATTTCTGGGCGCCTTAATACCGGTATTTTCAGGGTTTATAAAAATAAATTTGCAAGGTAAGAAAAAAGGTCAGCTCATAATTACAGCAGGATTTTATATAAGCTTTATAATATTACAAACCATCGGACTTGTTTTTGCTACCTCTATTGAAAGCGGGATTATTTTTGCAATGGTACCTATCCTTGTAAAAATCATGGCTGGTTTTTTCCTTAAAGAACACACAAACTGGAAACAAAATATATTTATCTTCATATCGGTTGCTGCAGTTATTACGATGTTTATTCTAGGAGCCACCGATATTACAGTGAATTTCATAGGACTTATAATATTGTTTATTTCTAGTTTGTGTACTGCTTTTAGCAGCATTATGATGCGGTATGTACGCAGAACATATACCCCATTTGAGATCACACTATTTATAACTGGGGGCGGATTTATCGTGTTTAATCTTGCTACTATCTTAACCGGGATGAAAAATGGGACACTTGGGAGTTATTTTGAACCTCTGACACATATTAGCTTTATAATAGCAGCTGCATATCTTGGTATAATGGCAACTTTGATATCTGCTATACTTAACGCATATATACTTGCCCATTTACAGGCAGTAAAAGGTACAATTTTTGGCAACCTTTCTACTGCTATTACCATTGTGGCAGGAGCCATTATTCTGGGAGAACCATTACAGCTTTATCATATAATTTGTACCATAGTGATTATTATAGGTGTTGTTGGTCTCAGTGTAACCTCTGAAAAACAGAAGGAAGTATAACGATGAAGTCACATACCATAAATAGCAAAGATTGCCATGAAACAGCATTAAGATATTTGTGCCACAGAGATCGGACTGCTTACGAGATGATATCTCACCTAATTTCGAAAGGCTTCTCACAGGACGTGATTGATGAGGAAGTAGAATACCTCAAGGAGCTTTGTTATATTGATGATGAAAGATACTGTGAGGATTATATTCAATATGCTATGAGAAAAGGGCGAGGTCCTGTTAGGATACGGCTTGAACTCAAGAAAAAGGGTGTTGGAGAGGACTTAATACAACACACCCTCGAAACACATTTTAACAGTCAGACGGAGAAGGAAGCTGCTTTTTATGAAGCAAAAAAACTATTGAAACAAAGCTTTGGATTAGAATGTTTTAAAGATGAAATGGAGATAATTGATGAAAGGACTTTGGCAAGAATAGGAAGAAGGTTAGCTTCATTAGGTTATCATGGAGATGTTATTTATAACATTTTAGAGAAATTACGCAGGTGATAAATAGAAAATGCCGATATAGTTTAGTGAGAAAATCAAGGAAGCCTTATTTATTACGCCTTGCCCTCTTGGTATTTCCTTGACATAATATGAGGGAAAAGTATAAAATAAATTGGTTAGAGAGTATTAAAAAATGATATATAAAAAGGAAGATGACAATGTTTGAAAATTTATCTGAAAAACCTATTGCAGATTTACAGAATGAACAAGCAGAGAAATGGGAGAAGGAAGACCTTTTGGGAAAATGTATCTCAACAAGAGAAGGAATGCCTTCATTCATATTTTATGAAGGGCCTCCGACTGCTAATGGAAGACCAGGTATACATCATGTAATAGCCAGGACATTAAAGGATTCAGTATGCCGCCATAAAACTATGCAGGGCTATGTAGTTAGGAGAAAAGCCGGGTGGGACACCCATGGGCTTCCTGTTGAGATAGAAGTCGAAAGACAGCTTAACATGACTGGAAAACAGGATATAGAAAAATACGGCATTAAGGAATTTAATGAAAAATGCAGAGAATCAGTATTCACATATGAAAAGCAGTGGAGAGAAATGACAAAGAGAATGGGTTATCTAATAGATATGGATGACCCTTATATTACACTTGACAATGATTATATTGAAAGCTGCTGGTGGATTCTGAAAGAATTTTTTAAAGCAGGATTGATATATGAGGGCCATAAAATATTGCCTTACTGCCCTCGCTGCGGGACAGGCCTTGCATCACACGAGGTTGCCCAAGGTTATAAAGAGATTAAATCAAATACGATTACTGCAAAGTTCAAGAGAAAAGATGCAGATGAATATTTTCTTGCTTGGACGACTACACCATGGACACTTGCATCCAATGTAGCCCTTACAGTAGGAGCGGACATTGATTATATCAGAGCCGAGCAGGATGGAAATATATATTATGTTGCCAAAGCTCTAGCTGACAAGGTATTAGGAGCTGGAACCTACCAGATTCTTTCTGAAATGAAGGGCAGTGAACTTGAATATATTGAATATGAGCAGCTTATACCCTTTGTTAAGGTTGATAAAAAGGCTTTTTACCTTACTTGCGCAGATTATGTATCAGTTGAAGATGGTACTGGAATCGTCCATACAGCACCTGCTTTCGGAGAGGACGATTATAACACGGGGAAAAGATACGGATTGCCGGTACCAAATCCAGTGGATGAACAGGGTTACTATACTGAAACTCCATGGGCAGGCAGATTTGTTATGGATCCTGATCTTGATGTGGATATTATCAAGTGGCTTGCTGCGGAAGATAAAATTTATAATAAGGAAAAGGTGGAACACAATTATCCCCATTGCTGGCGATGCAGTACCCCATTAATTTATTATTCTAAGCCAAGTTGGTATATTGAAATGACCAAGCTTCGGGACCAGCTTGTTGAAAACAATAATACTGTTAACTGGTTCCCTGATTTTATTGGAGAAAAGCGGTTTGGGTACTGGTTGGAAAATGTTAAGGATTGGGCGATTTCTCGTAATAGATATTGGGGAACCCCTATAAATATATGGAAATGTGAATGCGGGCATCTTGAATCCATAGGATCGAGGAAAGAACTAGTTGAAAAGGCATTGGAAAGCATAGATGAGAGCATAGAGCTGCATAGGCCTTATGTGGATGAGGTACATTTAAAATGTGAAAAGTGCGGCGGCATAATGTCAAGGATTCCTGAGGTTATGGATTGTTGGTTTGACAGCGGTGCAATGCCATTTGCTCAGCACCATTATCCTTTCGAAAACAAGGATAGGTTTGATGATGAATTGTTTCCAGCAGATTTTATATGCGAAGGAATTGATCAAACTCGCGGTTGGTTTTATTCTCTTATCGCTATTTCCACCTTTATCAAAGGGAAGGCACCTTACCGAAATGTATTGGTTAATGATTTAATTCTTGATAAAGACGGTAAGAAGATGTCAAAGAGCAGAGGGAATACGGTTGATCCGTTCGAGCTATTTGATAAATACGGAGCGGATGCTACAAGATGGTATCTCCTTTATGTATCTCCTGCTTGGTCACCCACAAGATTTGACGAAGAGGGTCTAATTGAGATAGTAAGTAAATTCTTTGGGACTTTGAGGAATGTATATAACTTTTTCATACTCTATTCTAACCAAGATGAGATTAATCCTAGGGATTTTAACGTTGATTATAGTAAAAGACCGGAACTGGACCGCTGGATCTTTTCGAAATATAATCGATTAATCAAGGAGGTCATAGAGGGAATGGACCGCTATGACCATATGAAAGCAGTGAGAAAGATTCACGAATTCGTTACGGAGGATTTATCTAATTGGTATATTCGTAGAGCAAGGAGGCGTTTCTGGGGAGAAGAGCTGAATGAAGATAAGATGTCGGTATATGCCACCACATATGAGATCCTGGTAGGAGTTTCTCAACTTGCCGCACCATTTGCTCCTTTCATTACAGACGAAATATATCAAAAGCTGACTGGAAAGGAATCAGTTCACCTTTCCTTTTATCCCGAACCAAAGGAAGAATGTATTAATGAAACAGTGGAAGCGAGGATGGATCTGGTTAGAGTGTTGGTTGGACTTGGACGCGGAGCCAGGGAAAAGGAAAGAATCAAAGTCAGGCAGCCTCTGCTTAAGATTATGGTAGATGGAAAGTATGAAGAATTGATAGGCGATTTGACTGATTTAATATGTGAGGAGCTTAATGTTAAAGAAGTTGTCTTTGAAAAAGAGCTGGATCAATATATGAACTATGTATTAAAACCGAATTTCAAGGTTGCCGGTCCAGCATTAGGCAAGAAGATCAAATCCTTTGGGGGTGCACTTGCAAAGACAGACCCGATATCGTTCGTAGATAAGCTGGAAAACGATGGAGAAGCCATTTTAAACATTGATGGCGAAGACATAGTGATCACAAAGGATTTCGTTGATATACAGATTACAGCTAAGGAAGGCTTTACAGTTTCAATGGAAAACAATGTATTTACTATCCTTGATACTACCATTACTAAGGATCTTCTAATGGAAGGCCTTGCGAGAGAAATGGTATCAAAGGTTCAGCAGATGAGAAAGCAAAAGAACTTTGAAATGATGGACCGTATTCGAATTTATTATAATGCGGATGCAGAGGTTCAAGCGGCTCTGGCTGTGCATAAAGACTATATTATGAGGGAAACCTTAGCTGATGAAATGAAGGAAATTGAATCGATTTCAGCAGAGTATGATCTTAATGGTCATAAGACAGGAATTGATGTGGAACGTATTTAGTCAGTTTAAATTATAGAAATTAGAGGGCACCTGCCAGATGTATTTCCTATGGAACACGGTCGCTTACGGATAACCGGAGGCTCCAACGGTTTCCTTCGGAAATACATTGGCGCGGTGCCTTTTAGGTTGCTTAAAACAAAGGGATAATGTAATCATAAGCTCTCAAGGCATTATCCTTCTAGAAACATATTAGTGCATAGAGCCTTACCAGTTTCAGTTTTAAAAATTTTATCCAAGACAGACTGAGCATTTTTTTTGCTTTCCTTCTTTTCATGCAGGTTAACAAGAAAGTCGGATTCAATCAGTATTTGATAATCAAAGCCGTCAATATTTGAATAGGTATGGTGATGAGCTACTAAATAGCTGACTCTTGCAATCACGTTTTCACTAAAGTTAAGCCTTTTGAGCATTTCTTCAGCATGAGCAGGACCTTCTTTTTCTTGGAGTTTTCCGTGGCTTTGCCCGTATTTTTCCATGGCAGGTTTAATCCCTATATCATGCACTATTGCAGCAGCCTCTAGTGTTTCCATTTCGTCCGCTGAGATCTTCTCCAACTCACCTATAAGTTTAGCATAGGCATGTACCTTTATAAAATGCTGGATCTGATGTGGATCGCCTGAATAGAAGCGAACCATTTCCATAATTAATTTATTGATCATCTTCCTTACCTTCCTCCTCTTTAGAGCATCTATATTGTCTTATTAGTTTAAACTGCATGGCTAAATACCCGTTAGGGTTAAACAACTCCATTACTTTGCCATCCGGTTATTTCATTATAGTATATAATCACTCATTAACAGAAAACAACTTATTTATTCGTAAAATAACCAGTACGGAGCTTTTAATGGTAAATCCTTTTCTGTTGTATGGATTAATTGTTATAAAACATATATAATGGCTATAATAAATTTAACAAATGGATAACATTGCATATTAACGCATAACATTACATACTAAAAATAACATCGTCGAAAAGCTATGCGGGAGGCATATATTGAGTAAAATTTATAAAAGGATTCCAAATCATATAGGCGTAATTCCAGATGGAAATAGAAGATGGGCTGTGAAACGCGGCATGGAAAAAAAGGATGGGTACCATTACGGTATTGAACCTGGTTTCAAATTGTATGAGCTTTGCATAGAACTCGGTGTGAAAGAACTTACACTTTATGGTTTTACTACTGATAACACCAAAAGGCCGACTGATCAAAAGAAGGCATTCCAATTAGCTTGCGTGAATGCGGTGATGGACTTAGCTAAGCGGGATGCGGAACTATTAGTACTTGGGAATACAAAGTCGCCGAGCTTTCCTAAGGAACTGATACCATTTACTAAGAGGGTGAGATTTGGCGACGGTAAAATAAAAGTTAACTTCCTGGTAAACTATGGCTGGGAATGGGACTTAAACCATAAAGATGGAATGGCATCAAAGGATATCTCCAGAATAGATATGATTATACGCTGGGGAGGCAGAAGAAGACTTAGTGGTTTCCTACCAGTACAGTCAGTATATGCTGATATTTTTGTAGTGGACGAATTATGGCCTGATTTTCTTCCCCAGCATTTATACGACGCACTTGACTGGTATCAACATCAAGATATAACTTTAGGCGGATAAGGACAAGCAGGTTTATTAAATTGTCTGCTTCAGGGGAGTAATATGAAAACAGATATAATGAATCTATCAATAAAAGAGCTTGAGCAGTATTTGGAACAGCTAGGTGAAAAAAGGTATCGAGCAAGGCAAATATTTAGCTGGATATATAAAGGCGTGGAAAAATTTGATGATATGGCAAATCTACCTAAGGAGCTGAGAAACAAGCTTGACGAAAATGCTGAATTAAAGAAGTTAAAAGTTTTAAATATACAGAAATCAAAAAAAGATGGAACAAGAAAATATTTATTTGAATTGAGAGACGGTAATTCAATCGAAAGCGTATTCATGAAATACAAGTTTGGTAATACAGTCTGCATCTCTTCCCAGGCTGGCTGCCTGATGGGGTGCAGATTTTGTGCTTCTACAATCAATGGCCTGCAACGCAACCTCACTGCGGGAGAAATGTCTGATCAGGTTATATCTATTGAGAGGGATACGGAAGAAAAAATATCTAACATCGTAGTGATGGGAACAGGGGAACCCTTTAACAATTATGAAAATTTATCAAAGTTTCTAAGGAATATCCATGAAAAGGAGGGATTAAATGTCGGAATGAGAAACATAACTGTTTCAACCTGCGGGCTGATTAAAAAGATGCTAGAGTTTGCAAAGGACTTTCCGCAAGTTAATTTGGCTGTATCTCTTCACGCCCCGAATGACACTATCAGGAATAAGATAATGCCGATAAATAAAAGATATCCATTAGAGGAGCTGCTTGCTGCAAGTCGTACATATGTTGCAAAGACAGGCAGAAGAATAACCTTCGAGTATGCCTTGGTAAAAGGCATAAATGATGGTGAGCAAAATGCAAAAGAGCTTGCTGAAAGACTCAGGGGAATTAACTGCCATGTAAACCTGATTCCCTTGAATCAGGTGAAAGAAACTGGGCTGCATGGTACAGAACGAAAAGAATCAGAACTGTTTCGCGAGGTTTTGGAAAGGCATGGAATTCAGGTTACGATACGAAGAGAGCTCGGTAGTGGTCAGTTAAGATTAAAAAGTATTACCAGTTGACTTTCTCGTATTGTCCGTGCATTTTACTTAGTGTATAATATATAATAATAGTATTTTAAGGGGGTCGATCAACATGGTTAAGTTATTGGTAGGTCGTAAGGGAAGCGGTAAAACTAAAAGTATGGTTACCCTTGCAAACGACCGGGTAGAAAGCAGTAATGGCAGCGTAGTTTTTATCAATAAAAACCATAGACTGATGTATAGCTTGAAGTATAAGATCAGAGTTGTATGTATGGAAGAATACGAAGACATAACCAATAGCGATGAATATATTGGATTTATTTATGGGATTATTAGTTCGGATCATGATATAGAAGTTATTTTTATAGATAGCATTTTAAAACATGCTGATATAAGTATTGAGGACCTTCCTGAATTTTTAGAAAGATTAAATTACATCGGAGAGAAACATCAAATAGAGTTTATAGTTAGTATCAGCGCATCTGCCGATGAGATAGGAGATGTCGCGAAGAAATATGAGATGCTGAATTAATTGAATGATTCATTCATTAATATAGATTAACAGCGGCGGCGGTGATTACTTCACCGCCTTGTGTTATGATCACATATACACGTATATAAGAGAATTATGAGACAAGAATGCCTTCCGCAGCCTTCAAGCGTAATAAAGTTAGGGGTATATTTATATGGAGAAGAATGAGAAAAAAGTTAATAATTTAATTTTTTGGGACTTGGACGGAACCTTGATGTATTGTGGATATGATGGAACAAAAGCGCTTAATGATACGTTCCAAAAATTATTTGGACTAGAGGATGCATGCTCTGTAGCGAGTCTTGGTCACTCAATGGATTCCGTAACCTTAAATCGAATTTTTAATATCTATCAGCTTGATAAAAGTCAAATTGATTATGTGATAGAAGAATATATACATATTTTGGAGAAAATTTTATCTCAAAATCAAAATAAAAAGGTCCTTCCAGGTATCAAAGAACTGTTGGAATATACCGATACCAGTGATAACATCTTTAATGCTCTTCTGACCAATAATTTGCGTAGAGGCGCTGAAACTAAGCTGAAATCAGTTGGCTTAGATCATTACTTTACAGTCGGAGGTTTTGGCGACGACGTCATGGGGGAGAAGTGGGATGCCGCTATGATAGGCGTTCGGAAAGCAGAATCATATTACGGTGTTAAATTTGAAAAAGAAAATATTTATATAATAGGGGACAGTGTTTATGATATCGAATGTGCGAAAAGAATAAATGCGGTCAGCATTAGCGTTGCAACTGGATATACAGCAAGGGATACTTTATTATCTAATGAGCCGGATTATTTTTATGATGATTTATCAGATTGGAAAAGCGTTATACAGAAACATAATTGGTAGTTCTTTTATCATTTATGACGAATGACAAAGGATCATTGTCTTTTGGGGGAACAGAGGCATGATAAAATGAAAAAACTTATAATATATATACTTGGTTCAGCGACATTATTCAGCACTATGGAGGTAGCTCTTAAAGTTGCAGTCTCTCAAATGGACGCATTTCAGCTAACCCTAATTAGATTTACTATCGGAGGGTTGTTCCTGTTCCCATTCGCTTTGATAGAAATTAGAAAAAATCAAACCATTATAACAAAAAAAGATATGCTGCATATGCTTGCCATGGGCATAGTTTGTATCTGTATCAGCATGGTTTTTTTTCAGATGGGGGTTGAAAAATCTAAAGCTTCGACAGCTGCAGTGATTTTTTGTATCAATCCTATGTTTACGATGCTGTTCGCACATTTTATAACAGATGAAAAACTCAACCGAATAAAAGTAATCGTATTGGGATTTGGATTGCTTGGGATTTTATTTATGATAAATCCGTTTAACATGGAACAAGGCAACACGCCACTGGGAGTAATCTATACTATTATTTCAGCTGCTACATTTGGCTTATATAGTGCTATGGGGAAAACAAGCATACATCGACTTCGAGGAATAACACAAACAAGCATTAGCTTTATACTCGGCTCGGTTGTCCTGTTTCCGCTATTACTGATTTTGCAGCGCCCTGTTATTAAGGGAATAACTATAGATAATATCGGGATGATATTGTTTATAGGTGTTATGATTACTGGAATCGGATATCTATTTTACTTCCTTGCGATGGGTATTTCCGATGCAGCTACAGCTTCCATAATCTTTTTTGTGAAACCAGCAATAGCTCCGATTTTTGCTGTTATTTTGATAAATGAAGCGATTCAGCTAAATGGGTTGATAGGAATTATCTTGATTCTTATCGGTTCTTATATAAATTTAAGAGAACAAAAACACAAGCAAAAGCAAAACCAAACTGATGAGCGAGCAGACTGTAAAAATTGATGAGGCAAACAGTGATGAACATAGTGAAAAAGGTAAGGCAAATATTGAATCAAATATAGAATATAATCATAATAAGAATTAAGAGCTTAGAAAATAATCTAGAATATAATTATAAGGGTGTGGAAAATGAGAAAATTAACGATCAAAGATTTTGAAGAAACATTTCGTAACCGACGCCCAAAATCTATGGGTCTTTATAGATATTATTCGGTTTTAGTTCCTTTAGTTGAAAAGCATGGCGAATTGCATATATTATTTGAAGTAAGATCAGAGCGTTTGAAACATCAACCTGGTGAGATATGTTTTCCAGGCGGAAGATTAGAAAAAGGGGAAACTGCAGAAGAGTGCGCAGTTAGGGAAACAATGGAAGAATTGAATATTGATAAGAAGGATATAAGGATCATAGCGCAGCTTGATCATTTGCATACCTATAGCAACTTCACACTTTTTTCTATGCTAGGCGTCATTGATTATGAAGTGGTTTCAAATCTATCAGTAAATCAGGATGAGGTAAAAGAGGTATTTCTAGTACCGGTTTCTTTTTTCGTAGAAAATGAACCGGAAGTTTATTATTACGATGTGATTCCAGATATTGGTCCGGATTTTCCATATGAGAGGATTAATCAACGAAATGGATATAATTGGAGAAAGGGCACTTCTAACGTTCCGATATACAGGTATGAAGACAAGGTCATATGGGGCTTGACAGCCCTTATTACAAGGCATCTGATAAAATTAATAATTGAAAAAATTCAATAATCAAAAAGACCTCGATTCCCCTCTGGAAATATTTGAGGTCTTTTTTTATTGCTTGTTAGGTTTTATACTATGGAAAAAGCGGATGTCGTTAGAGTGTCCGATACTGTTTAGAAGGTATGCTGGTTTAATTTAGTTAAAATCAGCAAAGATTAAAGAACAAAAAGGAGGGCATGCATGAAAAATCAATTCATCAAAATCACGTTAATCCTAAGTTTGCTGTTCGTTATGGCTGTTCCAGCACAGGCGTTTGCAGCAGAAAAAAGTTGCAGCTTAAATAAAGTAAAGATATATAACACAAATTACTGTAAAACATACAGCTCGATACCTCAAGATATTATCAAGCAGATACAGAATAAAATTTCACAACTAAACAAGAAAAATATTGATTGCAGTCAGCTGCAAAACTTGCTGAAGGCAATAGAACAAAGGGGCTCAAAAGCACCTGCAAAGCCTGAAGCACCTGCAGCACCAAAAGCACCTGCAAAGCCTGAAGCACCTGCAGCACCAAAAGCACCTGCAAAGCCTGAGGCACCTGCAGTACCAGCCAAACCAGAAGCACCAACAACGCCGGCTAAACCAGAAACACCGGCTCAAAATCCCGCACCATCATTAGGTGACTATGAGCAGCAAGTTGTTAACTTGGTAAATAAGGAAAGGGCAGCAGTCGGACTACCTGCATTAAAAGTGAATAACAAATTAGCGGGAGTTGCCGAGAAAAAGGCGGAAGACTTACGAAATAAAAACTATTTCGCACACAACTCACCTACATACGGATCACCTTTTGATATGATGAAACAGTTTGGAATCACTTATACAGCGGCAGGGGAGAATATTGCAAAAGGACAGAAAACACCTGAAGCGGTAATGAATGGATGGATGAATTCATCTGGTCATAGAGCCAACATATTGAATTCAAGCTTTACTGAAATCGGTGTAGGATCTGTAACAGACAGTAACGGAACAATATATTGGGTACAAATGTTCATTAGACCATAATGTGACATATACAAATTAAGATAAGGCGGAGCAGAAAAGCCCGCCTTTTTTATATGGTGATGAATAAGGTAATGAAAAGGTAATGAAGTGGAATTATGTTTCTCATAGCCTGGTAAGTGAGCAAGAAAATTTTCTGCAGTCGTAAATTATCTATGGATGCGTTATAATATACTTAACTGTTATTGGAATCATATGAACAGGAGGGAAAGCATGGTGAGTTTTAAATTGGCTTTATGTCAGATGACCATCTCAATGGACAAAAAACAAAATCTTGCTACTGCAGAATCAATGATCAGAAGGGCAGCAGAAAACGGCGCCAATGTAATATCACTGCCAGAAATGTTCAATTGCCCTTATTCCAATGAATATTTCAGAGAATATGCAGAAGCGGAAAATGGAGAAACAGTACAGTTTCTTTCTGCCCTTTCGAAGCAACTTAAGATAATATTAATTGGCGGATCGATTCCTGAACTTTGTGAAAATAAGGTATATAACACAAGTTATTCATTTAATGCAGACGGAGAAATCATCGGAAAGCACCGAAAGGTTCATTTGTTTGATATCGACGTACCAGGCGGTATCAGATTCATGGAATCAGAAACGCTGACAGCTGGAGAAGACATGACAATTCTCGATACCGAATTTGGCAAAATTGGAGTCGCTATCTGCTATGATGTCAGATTTCCAGAATTATTCAGGAAAATGACACTTGCAGGATGCAAGCTGATTATACTTCCTGCCGCTTTCAATATGACGACAGGGCCTGCACATTGGGAACTGACAATGCGAGCCAGAGCATTAGACAATCAAATTTATTTTGCTGCAGTCTCACCAGCACGAAGTACTGATGGACCTTATCAGGCATTCGGGAACTCCTGTGTAGTTGACCCGTGGGGCGAAATATGCGGCAAGACAGGTGCAAGAGAATCCATTGTGTATTCAGAGATTGACTATAATTACTTGGAGGAAATCAGAAATCAGCTTCCTCTGTTAAAACATAGAAAACCTGAATTATACTAAAGCATCATCAAATGTACTGACTTTACTGATTTTCTGATTTTTAATGATAATCAACACGGAAATTCTTAACTTACTAAATAAGTTATTTAAAAAATTCGTTAGAGAACAGGGGTAGGCTATGTCATTTTTGCCAGTTACAATTGAAGATATGAAAGAGAGAGGATGGATTCAGCCCGACTTCGTCTTAATAACTGGCGATGCATATGTTGATCACCCCTCATTTGGAACTGCAGTTATAAGCAGGGTTTTGGAAAGATACGGATATAAAGTTGCGATTCTTTCTCAACCTGACTGGAGAAGTACGGATGATTTTAAAAGATTTGGCAATCCAAGGCTGGGATTTTTAATCAATTCCGGAAACGTAGATTCCATGGTCAACCATTATTCAGTTTTTAAACGCAGAAGGAAGACAGACAGCTATTCTCCGGGAGGAAAAGCTGGGAAACGGCCAGATCGTGCAGTTATTGTATACAGCATGCGAGCCAGAGAAGCGTATAAAGACGTACCTATAATAATAGGCGGAATCGAAGCTAGTTTAAGACGTTTTGCTCATTACGACTATTGGGATGATAAAGTACGCAGATCTATTTTATTGGATTCAAAGGCTGACCTTTTAGTATATGGCATGGGTGAGCGTGCTGTGATTGAAATTGCTGAAGCTTTAGATTCTGGAATTGATGTAAAGAATATTTGCTGGATTAAAGGAACAGTGTATCGTGCAGTTAATGATAGGCACAGGGAAGATATTGACGGTAAAAAGTATGAGGCTGAATGGTTTGAAGATAAGGATACAATAATGCTTCCTGCCTTTGAAGAAATTTCTGGAAGTCCTGAATCTGTTGGCAATAATTCAACTAAATCTGAAAAAATCAAAGAGGAATCTAAGCTGTTATATTGCAAGAGCTTTTTACTGCAATACCAGAATAATGACTTTATTAGTGGAAAAAGGTTGGTTGAAAAGTATGGCAAATCCGTTTATGTAATTCAAAATTCACCACAGAAACCTCTTTCCTCTGAAGAACTTGATGATGTTTATGAACTACCATACGAAGGGACATGGCATCCTAGCTATGAACAAGAGGGCGGGGTTCCAGCCATAGAAGAAGTAAAATTCAGCATAACTGCCAACAGAGGCTGCTTTGGCGGTTGTGCTTTTTGCGCTATTACTTACCACCAGGGACGGGATGTCCGTGGCAGGAGCAAGAACTCCATAGTAAATGAAGCAATACGTTTAACGAAAAGAAAAGATTTTAAGGGTTATATTCACGATATAGGAGGTCCTACTGCTAATTTCCATCAGCCTGCTTGTGCCAAGCAGCTGAAATCAGGTGTATGCAAAAATAGAGATTGTTTATATCCAGAAGTCTGTAGACAGTTAGATATCGATCTTACAAAATATCTTGATATATTAAGGACAGTTCGCAAACTTGACAAAGTAAAAAAGGTATTTATCCGTTCGGGAATCCGTTATGATTATTTACTTGCAGCAAAAGATGATAGTTTCATAGAGGAATTGTGCAAGTATCACGTCAGCGGAACTTTGAAGGTTGCGCCAGAACATATATCAAATAGAGTATTGGCGAAAATGAGGAAGCCTTCGAAAGAGGTTTTTCTCAATTTTAGTAAAAAGTATAAGGAAACAAATGAACGGTTAGGACTTAAACAATATTTGATTCCATATTTTATATCTTCTCATCCCGGCTCGACATTGGAAGATGCTGTTGAACTAGCTTTACTTTTGAAAAAAAATGGTTTTGTGCCTGATCAGGTTCAAGACTTCTATCCTACACCAGGAACACTCTCGACATGTATGTATTATACTGAGAGGGATCCTTTTACTGGAGATAAGGTATATGTTCCAAAGACGCTTGAAGAAAAAAGAATGCAGCGAGCGCTGCTCCATTTTAATAAACCGGAAAATTCAGCACTTGTGAAAAAGGCTTTGCAAAAGGTAAATCGAGAAGATTTGATTCCTATACTCCTGGGGCAGGTTTGGGAAAAAGAAAATAAAAAAAGATTTAATAAAGTGAAACAAATGAAGAAAAAGACTGGAAAGGGTGGATGAGAATAGCATGAGTTTAATAAATATTTTACCAAGCATTGTAAACGAGAGTAAAGAGTCAGCCCATGTGATTAAATCCGGGAACTATATTGCAGCAGAACAAATCGGACTAGGGCAGAATATTCTTGTTCAAGGCGATAACCTTCCTTTTATGCAGTTTCTTTTAGAGCAGAAAAATTTACAAGGGAAAATAAATTTAATCTATATTGATCCCCCTTTTTTTTCAAAAGCTAATTATGGGTCAGAGATAAAGCTATATTCTGAAAAAATCAAAAGTATACCTGTAATAAAACAAAAAGCATACCATGATATTTGGAACAACGGTATGGAGGAATATTTAAGAATGCTTTATACTCGGTTTCTTCTTATAAAGGAACTACTGACTGAGGATGGCTGTCTTTGGGTTCATCTGGACTGGCATAGTGTACATTATGTAAAGGTGTTGCTCGACGATATATTTGGAGAAAAGAATTTTATTAATGAAATCATTTGGAATTATAAGTCTGGCGGCGTAAGTAAAAGACGCTTTGCAAGAAAACATGATACACTTCTTTTTTATGCCAAGTCTTCAAAATACTATTTCAAGGCTCAAAAAGAAATTTCCTATAATAGGGACTATAAACCGTATAGATTTAAGGGTGTAGCAGAGTATAAGGATGAGCTCGGCTGGTATACAATGGTTAATATGAAAGATGTATGGCAGATTAACATGGTTGGAAGAACCTCAGCAGAGCGAACAGGCTATGCAACACAGAAACCGGAAAAGCTGATAGAGCGGATTCTGGAAAGTTGTACTAGAGAAGGAGATCTATGTGCAGACTTTTTTGGAGGCGCTGGAACTCTTGCTGCTACGGCAGATCGAATGGGAAGAAGATGGATCTCATGTGACATAGGAGAGTTAGCTTCTATAAATACTCATAAAAGACTTGTTTCAGAGACAAAGAATGGGTATATTTACTATGTTGATTCAGAGCATTCGGAAAATAAAGGAAAATTGAGCATAGAAGTGGATCTTGAACAGCTGCCTATTTCCGATAAATATAAACTTACCCTAACAATTAAAGAGTATATGCTGGACTTATTTGACTCAATTCCGGTAGAAGAAAAACACTTGCCCATTATTAAAAAAATCATGAAGGAAAATTCACTTCAGCTGGTGAACTACTGGAGCGTAGATTTCGATTACGATGATAAGCTTTTTAAGCCAAAAATATTTTTTTGCAAAGGAAATGACGGTATAACTCAGTCCTGTGAGTGGTTGGCACAAAAGTTTGAAAAGATTGGAATCCGCTGCATAGACATTTTTGGCAACAGCACATTCCATGTTATTGATTTGAGGAGGGAAAGAGAGGATGAAGCTTAAAAGGTTTAGATTTAAGAAGCCGGATTTTAAAAAGCCTGATTTTAGAAAGCTTGGTATAGACCTTCTCTTTATAGTAATTAGTTGTTCAATAAGTGCAGTAGCCATAATTGGCATATTAATTCCCAATGGACTTACTACAGGAGGCATAACCGGCCTGTCTAGATTTATGCAAGAAATTCTTGGTATAAGCTTCTCAGTTGTCTACTATGTATTTGCATTAGTGATTTTAATGTTTTGTGCTATCACACTTGGATACAGTGAAGTAAAAAAAATATTAATGATGTCAGTTATATTTCCCGCTATACTTTTTATCTTTGAACATACTGAGTTTTCGTTGCTTGAGGAGAAAGATCTGTTTCTTGCAGCAATTTACTGCGGTGTTTTGCTTGGAGTAAGTCAAGGT
>DUPP01000055.1 GCA_012838265.1 Clostridiales bacterium | reverse complement strand
GGGGGCTTGTTTACAGCCAGATCATGATATACTTTGAAGACAGGCTCACGGCTTAAGGTAGTATTGAGGGCTCTGCCCTCAAACTCCCGGGGTTTACCCGCTCGGGGCAAAGCGGTGAATTTAAAAACGGCCAACCTAATAGTCAGCCGTTTCACCGTATAAGCGCAGCAAGCGTTGGGTCGCTCCGTAAGCGTAGCCCGATTTATGCTGCAGTATAAGTATTGACAATTGAATGGCGGATTATTCCATTTACACTAAATAATATTCATTCCCGAAAAAAGCTGCCGAAGGGCAGCTGCCATATTTTCATGTGAAATTCAGATATAGTATAGAAATGGGATTGGGGCACGTGTATTATAAGCGTTGCAATATGTCGTTGTGTTAAGCGATTCGGGTTGGGGCTTCACTCGTCTTGGGTTATAGGCGCATTTTACCTAAACAATTGTAAAGTGTTTGCAAGACATGGGAAGACATGGGAACCGTTCCCTTGTCTATCCCCTTTTCTACTTTTCTGCGAATCATGGAGGCCATGGTTAATAATGGGTTGAAGCGGATTTAAAATGATGGTAATATATGACTATCAATTAAGTAATTTAACTAAAGTTTTAAATTGGCAGTACAATGATAAAACCGTATGCTGCATTCGGCCTCTTGGTCATCGTGTAACACTATCATAAAAATACTATTCTTATCGGTTTATGTGAAATTATGGAAATACAGGTAAGGGTGATTGATGATGGAATTTGAAGAAATGTCTGCAGAGGATATTGCCGGAGTTGTCAGGCTTTTTAATGAATTGGTCTACTTTATTAAAAATGAAACTAAGGACGAGTATTTTGATTTTAATACGTTGTCGGATACCGAAGTAGAAATGAAATTAAGGGATTTGGCCGGGAAACAGGGATTTATAACTTTTGTGGCAAAGGAAGCTGGCAATGTAATCGCCTTTATTTCCGGTGAGGTTAGAGAATGCTTCTTGCCAATATCTAAGGTAAAAAAGGTTGGTTACATTAGCAGTGCCTATGTTTTACCAGGCTATCGTAATCAACATGTACTGAAAAACCTGGAAGGTCTAATGCTAGAGTATTTTAGGTCACAAGGACTGTCTTATGCCGAGCTTAACGTGATGACAAAGAATATCACAGGAAAGAGAGCCTGGGAATCATTAGGATATAAAACCTTTAGGGAGCAAATGAGAAAGGGAATCTAATACTGGTTAAAAATAGTAGGTATTTCTTATAGAGCTTCTTTTTTTTGCAAAAATAAATGTTGGAGTTTTACACCCCAACATTGTAATAAAATTTTCTAACACTATATTTTGAATTTCTAGAAAATCAGTCCCGGTATGAATATTGGCAAGTACACATACAGTAAGAAAACTACAATTAACCCAAACAAATAGGGAAGTACTACTTTGGCTATTCTTTCAATAGGCATACCTGTTATACTGGAGCCGACATATAAGTTAATGGCTACAGGCGGTGTAATCATACCAATTGAGATACCAATTGTGAATATTAACCCAAAGTGTATCAGGTCCACTCCTAATGTGCGTATTAATGGCAAGAATACAGGGGTAAGTAGAATGACTGCCGAAGAAGTTTCCATAAAGACACCGGCTACTAGAATGATGATGGATATCAGGAATAATACTATATACTTACTTGTAGATATGGAAAGTATACCCTGTGCCACTGTTTCAGGTATCTTCCAGTTTGCAAGCACCCAGCCAAATATTCCACTGCATGATATGATAATCATGATAATTGCAGAAGTTTTGGCACTGCCAAGCATAATTTTCCCTATTTCTTTAAGTGTGATATCCCGGTATAAGAACATGGATATCAGCAGGGAATAAGCGACGGCTACTGCTGCAGCCTCGGAAGGAGTGAAATATCCGGAAAATATTCCCCCGAGAATAATTATTGGCATCAATAAACCCCAAATAGCCTCCTTGAATGTTTTCCACATATGCTTCCATGAAAACTCTGCACCCATGGGATAATTGTATTTATAGGCCTGCTTGAGGGATATGGCAATCAAAATGCCTCCCATCATAATACCGGGCAGAAATCCATTTTGGAAAAGCTGGGTTACGCTCTGGTCTGCAATCACTGCATATAAAACCATAGGCACAGAAGGCGGGATTACGACTCCTATGCAACCGGCTGAAGCTATAAGCGCGGTAGACGAATCCTCTTTATACCCACGTTTTTTTAGCTCGGGTATCAAAGTGGCGCCGACAGCAGCGGTGGTAGCTGCACCGGACCCGGAGATGGCAGCAAAGAACATGCCTGCAACAACTGAAACTACGGAAAGCCCTCCTCTTATTCTGCCTATAACAGACTCAGCGAAGGTTACCAGTCTTTTCGATATGGCGCCGCGTGCCAGTAGGTCCCCTGCCAGTATGAAAAAGGGAACCGCAATTAGTGAGAAAGAATCGGTGGCTGCAAACATACGCTGAACAACGATTAGTAAATTGACATCCCCTTTGATCAATACAACAACAGCAGCAATTGCTATAGCAAATGCGATAGGTATACCTAACAAAAGTCCTATGAGGAACACCGAAAACAGTAGTGCAGTCATAGTTTAGCCACCTCCTTTGCAACAAGGCTTTGTAGAATATTGTCAAGTGCGTGAAGCAGCATTATACTGCAGCCAACGGGTACAGCCATATACATAAGTCTCATTGGTATTCTAAGTGCTGCAGAAAGCTGATTGCCCTGTAAACGCATATATTTTGCTCCGTAATATAATGCGATTGCAAGGAAGGCCCCACACAGCAGTTGCACCAGAATCTGGGCTAGTTTTTGCATCTTTATTGGCAAATATTCTTGCGCAATCAGTACCGAAATATGTCCTCCTTTTTTATACACGCATCCTGCGCCTATGAAGGTTGACCAAACAAGAAGGTAACGTGCAACCTCTTCGCTCCATGTTAAAGCATCGAAGAAGACACGGCAAATGATTTGCATTAATGTAACAAGTACCATGCCGGCAAGCAGTATTACAAGTACTATACTGCAGAATCTGTCCAGCAAATCACTTACCCTTTTGACTGCTTTTGCAACCACCATTGAGTACATCTCCCTCACTATTCATATATATTATTTAAGAGCCGCTTCGATTCTCGAAAGGTATTCACTGTACTCAGGGTATTTATCATATACGCTTTTGACAGCCGTTCTAAAGCTATTCAAGTCTGGTTCTTTTACGATTTCCATACCGTTTTGCTCAAGCTCTGCCATTTGCCTCTCTTCATTGTCAGCAACCCATTTACGTTCATATTCGGCAGCTTCCTGTGCTGAATCAATGAATATTTTCTGCACATCAGCGGGCAGGCTTTTGAACTTGTCAAGGCTCATTGTAATTATTGCAGACGCATAGGCGTGGCGGGTCATAGTAACATACTTCTGGGACTCCCAGAGCTTGTAGGCATGAATTACATTAACGGGGTTTTCCTGCCCCTGTATAGTCTTTTGCTGCAGAGCAGTCAGTGCTTCAGTCCATGCCATGGGAACCGTATTGACGCCCAGTGCTTCGAAGGTTGATATGTAAATTTCATTTTCCATTACACGAATCTTTAGGTTCTTAATATCTTCTGCTTTTTCAACAGGACGAACACTGTTTGTAAGATTTCTAAAACCCCTCTCTGCATATGCAAGTCCTTTGAGATTTGCGTTCTCAAGCTTGGTAAGAAGCTCCTTGCCTATCTCGCCATCAAGTATCTTGTACACATCCTCATTGCTGCCAAACAGGAAAGGCATGTCCAAAACGCCCATCTCGGGTGTAAAATTAACAAATGGTCCACTGGTTATGATTCCCATGTCAAGGGTGCCCATCTGCATGCTCTCTAGCATGGTGCGCTCATCACCCAAAGCAGCATTGGGATAGATTTCGATTTTGTAGGCATTATTGGTGCGTTCCGCCACCAGTTCTGCAAACTTCTCGGCTGCAACATGGAAACTATCCTGTTCGTTAACTGTTGTGCCTAGCTTGATAACGATTGTTTCACTTGGGGTCTCATTGGCAGGTGTTTCTCCAGGCTCTTGTTCAGGCGCCCCCGTAGGTGTCTGTTGGCTTGTGCAGGAAACAATAATTAGCGTCATGATGAAGGTCAGCAAGATAGCCATCGGCCGATGCATTTTTTTCATTTTATTTCCCTCCTTATTATTCTTTTCTGCTGTTTCAAGCAGCTAGAGTCGAAAATGAAATTAATACACATTCAACTAGTCTTCAAATACAGCACCGGTATTTGCAGAAGTAACCATCTTGCGATAGCGTTTCAAATATCCGTCCGGCACAGGTTTTTCCAGTGGAATAAACCTAGCCTTTCTTTCAGCAATAGTTTGCTCGTCCACCAGGAGTTCAAGTTTATTGTTGGGGATATCAATGCTTATGATATCGCCATCTTCAACAATACCTATCAAACCGCCGGCGGCAGCTTCCGGTGAAATATGACCAATCGATGCACCTCTAGTTGCTCCTGAGAACCTGCCATCTGTTATAAGCGCAACTTTATCGTCTAAGCCCATACCTGCAATAACTGATGTTGCTGTAAGCATTTCCCGCATGCCCGGGCCGCCTTTAGGTCCTTCATAGCGGACTACAACAACATCTCCTGGAACAACTTCCCTGTTCATAAGAGCCTCCACGCATTCCTCTTCGCTGTTATACACTTTTGCAGGTCCTCTATGTACCATCATTTCCGGCAGAACGGCCCCTTTCTTTACTACAGCGCCATCGGGTGCCAGATTGCCCCATAAGATTGCAAGTCCCCCATCAGGTGAATATGCGTTTTCACGACTTCTAATAACTGCGGGATCCATGATACGCGCATTCTCGATATTTTCACCAATGGTTTTGCCTGTTACAGTCATGCAATTGGTATGAATTAGGTTATATTTGTCCAGTTCTTTCAAAAGAGCTGAAAGTCCGCCAGCCTGCCATAGGTCTACTATACAGTCAGGACCTGCAGGACTAAGTTTTGCCAGTTGAGGTGTTGCCTTACTGATTTCATTAACATCTTCCAAATCAAACTTTATACCTGCACAATGTGCAATAGCCATCAGGTGCAGTACTGTGTTGGATGAGCATCCCAAGGCCATGTCTGCAGTAAAAGCGTTGTGTAATGCATCCATTGTTACAATGTCTCTTGGACGAATGTTTTTATCCAACAATTCCATAACCTTCATACCCGCTTCCTTGGCCAAACGTATTCGTGAAGCATGGACCGCCGGTATGGTTCCATTACCGGGCAAGCCCAGCCCTATTACTTCAGTAATGCAATTCATAGAATTGGCTGTAAACATGCCAGCGCAGGAGCCGCAGCCGGGACACGAGTAATCTTCTACCCGCATAATCTCGTCTTCTGCCATTTTTTCTGAACCTACAGCTCCAACTGCTTCGAAGGCGCTCATTACCGTAAGTTTTTTGCCTCCTATGTAGCCTGGCATCATTGGACCTCCACTGACAAATATACTGGGTATATTTAGTCTTAAAGCTGCCATTAGCATGCCGGGGACAATTTTGTCACAGTTTGGGACAAATACAAGGGCATCAAAAGGATGGGCCATTGCCATGATTTCTACAGAATCCGCAATGTGTTCTCGGCTTACTAGGGAATATTTCATTCCTTCATGTCCCATGGCTATGCCATCGCAAACACCTATTGATGGGAACTGAAAAGGAGTCCCTCCAGCAATTCTTACTCCTGCTTTTACAGCTTCAACAATGTCATTGAGGTGCAAATGCCCTGGAATGATGTCATTTTGTGCATTTACAATGCCAATCATGGGACGGCGTATTTCTTCATCAGTTAGTCCCAATGCCTTAAAAAGGGACCTTTGTGGGATTCTTGTCACTCCAGCCTTCATTTGGTTGCTTCTCATTCATTCTCCTCCTCTATATTGATTTGAGCAATTTGATTATTTGTTAAGATAAGATTGTCGTATGATGTCTAATGACATGGTTGAGTTCAAGATAATATTCGAGTGATATTTTAAAAGTTGTATTATGTCTTACAGTGATTTTATCGTATTTTATTCAGCATGTCAACAAATTTTTGTATTTTTATTAAAGACATCATACGTCATTATATATTATAATGACAACCTAATGATTATGTTGTATAATCTCTATATAAAAACTTGGAGGGAAATAAAATGGCAAACGGTTTCATTCCAATATCACAGATTATTGCGAATAGAATAAGCGATATGATTTTTTTGGAAAAAAAATATAAGCCCAATGACAAATTACCCAATGAGAACATGCTTGCAGAAGAATTAGGCGTGAGTCGAACTACAATACGTGAAGCTGTAAAGATCCTTGTAGCAAATAAAGTATTAACTGTAGAGAGGGGAAGAGGCACGTTTGTCACAGCAAATCCCGGCGTGCAGGATGACCCACTTGGCATATCATATTTGAAGGATAAAAAGAAATTGGTACAGAATTGGTTTGAAATGCGTCTAGTGCTGGAGCCTGCTAATGTGCGTTTTGTTGTGGAGCGTGCAAGTGACGACGAAATAAAGGAAATAATAGCATGCGAAAGAAAAGCAGCAGAGCTCATATTGGCTGGCGAACCCTATGCAGAAGCTGACCAGCAATTTCATGCAGCAATTGCAAAAGCCACACATAACAGTGTGATTGAGCTAATGCTGCCTGCTATTGAGGCTTCCGTGCGTGATGCCATCAGCACCGCAATATATGGGGGAACCGGTGAATTGGCCAGCCAAAATGCACTTACCAATCATCGAATGATAGCAGATTTTATTGAAAAGCGAGACGCAGATGGTGCAGCCCTTGCGATGTATTACCATATAAAAAGAGGAATGATTGACATGGGTTGTTGATTCATTTAGATATAAGAATTCGCTTTCATCATTTTGCTAATTGAAGCTGTAACAAATTATACGTATGATGAAAGATTAAACTCCCTCTTGGCAAGAAACGAATATCCAAGCCAAGGAGGAGCTTATTATGGGATTAGGGACATGTTCCAATTCCGCAATAACCATGGCCCGGCGAATCTGGGAGGATAATGGGCATGAAACGCTGGTACAGTTTGTCCAGTAAAAAAGCTCACCAATGCTTTTTAACGCAAAGCACCAGTGAGCCTATTAAGGCTTATTTCGGCAACCCGGCTGTCGTGGCGAAACCGGCGTCCGCTGTAGACCCGTGGCTTTGCGTCCCCACCTTTCGGTGGGTTTGCCTTTTTCGAAACTGTTTTTGTAACATTATTATATATCACTTGGAGGACAAAATTTGTTGAATCCTGCTGTATGAATTTTATTTTATTCGCCATTTTACATTAATAATTCTATTATTAATATCGACATTAAAGCCTGAATTTACATACCGGGGCGTTTTGCAACCTTATTTTGACAGTTGAGCTGTTATCATATATAATGGTCTAAAATCCTTGCATTAATAAGGTTACAAGCTGAACAGGCAGTGGACCGGGTAAAGGTCCATGGGGCCGGGCTCGAAAGGGCAGCAGATGGAATAAGCACATCTGTG
>DUPP01000054.1 GCA_012838265.1 Clostridiales bacterium | reverse complement strand
TCATTTTGATCTTTCTTAATATATTTTTGAATATATTCAATTGAAACTCCTCTCTTAAAATCAAGTATAGAATTTGTCTTAGCACCCCATGCTTGGATTAGATGGTCTCGCATATATGTTGAAGTAGCTCCAAGAAAAACATTTGAACTTTCATTGGAACTATTTATAGCATTTTGCTCCCATTCACACCTAACATTGTCTATATCACTAGCATTTCTAGCCCATACTTTAGATGTTGAAGCAGCAATCCAAATAGTGTATATGTTTTTCTCTTGAGCTAAAAGCGTAGTCACACCAGCAAAAGGAGTATCAGTAGCTAATACAAGAGATATAGCATTATCTTTTGTATTTTCTCTAATAATTTCCGCAGCCCTTTTACACATATTTTTCCAAGCAATAATATTCCCGAAAGGGTTTTCAACTTCTGTACCATGGGGTAATGTGTAATATATGACTTGTAATTTTTGGGAAAGTTCTTTAGTTCTTCTAGAAACTTGTTTTGAGTAACCGAAATTATTTAGAGGTGTTTCTGCATAAAGAATATAAAATTGAGTTTTAAAATTATTATTTTTTAAATTTTCACTTATTTGAGGTAGTGATGCAAGGAAATATTGCGTAACTGTCCCAACACCGCAATAATGTGTTTCAACTCCATCAAAGGTCAAGTAAAAAATGTTGAGCTTTTTCAAAAATTAATCTCCTTTCTCTGCATCAATAAATAAAAAAGGCGGTATAAAATACCAAATGCTACTGCTTTTATTGAAAACTGGTTCCTTTATCCCTTTAATTTTAAATCCACATTTTATAAGCATGTTGATATAAAACTCTGTTGGTCTATGATACATTTTTATATTTATGGGGGGGTTACCAATTTGATTATGTACAATATTTTCATTGGCATATCTATCATTAGGTAATTTGTTCAGACCACTATTTTTTATTTGATCAAGAAAGCTTGTATCAAAATGATAACAAGGATGGGGTATTACTATAATTAATCTACCATGCGGCTTTAAAACTTTATTTATATTGTCTAGTGCTTTCTCAATATTTTTACATAGATGTAACAGCATAATCCCCAGTACTACATCAAATTCATTCCTCCATGGTAAATAATCTTCTAAATCCAATATTTGTATTTGTATATTTTCTGCTTGATATATCGATTTTGCTTTAGTAACCATCTGTTCCAAATTATCGAAAGCAACTAATCTTTTAGGATTTAATTTTATTAGATGTTTTAGAATATAGCCTGTCCCACAACCTGCTTCAAGGATATTTAAGTCCTCTACCTTATTTAACATAGTAAGTATTTCAGGAAGTAACAATTCATTTCTTATTATATCTTTTGCTAAACTATTATCATACTTATCAGCAGAGGAATCCAATAAAAAGCTATTAATTTTGATCATCCCCTTAAGTGTTAAACTATCTTTTTATTAATATTCCTTAAAACTAGGTTTATTTTGTCGTCTATTTCACTAGGATATTCTACTTTAATAAACAAATTTTCGATATTATCTAAACTTCTAAACATTAAGTCATTTGAGGTTATTAGTGGAATAACATTACTCCAACAGTTTCCCAATAACATAATCTTTTTATTAGAAATAAAATTTCTATCCATAAACCAAAGAACACTGATTATTTCTACTAAAGTGCCTATACCACCTGGTAGCACAATATAGAAATCAGGTATCATAATTAATGCTTCTAACCTGTTTAAAATATTATTAACTTCAAAAATTTTGGAATAACATTCATATGAGATTTCATCATCTATTTTAGAGCAGGTTATCCCTATACTTATTCCATTGTTTACTTTGATTAAGTCAGATATATATTTCATCGTCCCTTGATAACCACCATTTATTACACCAATATTATGTTTTGTTAAGCTCCTGGCAAGTTCACCCCATATAGAGATTTCTTCATAATCTGCTGCTGTTTGTGAACTTCCAAATACACCAGCAAATTTAAAATTAGGAAAATCTTTGTTAATAGTATTTATTAATATCTGATTATTTTCAATTTTCGTTATCAATATTATCTCTCCCTAAATAAAAGTTATGGACTCCTGTAACCATCATAATCACAAACATCACATAAATAATTATTTCTACTAAATCTTAATAAATGTTGTCTTAAATCATCGAACTTTGAATTATACCAAATGTCGATTATACTATTTTGATTTATATTTCCCATGGAAGTTTTATTTAAGGCATCAAAACAGCACACTGTTACATTTCCTTCACCTACTATATTAATATCTGTAAAAGGCAATGCACAAAACTGTTTTAAAGGCTTGTCCAATTTTAATTTATTTGGTGAGGTACCTGCTCTATTGTATAATATCTCATTAATTTTTCGTAAATTAATTTTTATATTATACTGATTAAATCTATCAGCTTCTTTAATAACTTCTTTTACTGGCTTTATTATTTTTTGTCCATCTGTATAGTTATCAATTTCTAAAACTGTTAATCCCGCCTTAAAAAGATCCTGTACCATTTTGATTGATAATTTTGTTCCATTAGTTAGAATTTTCAATCTTGCTTGAGGGCAATTAACTTTCATAATATTAACTATTTCAATTATTCTTTCATCTAGTAATGGTTCATTATTGCAAAACAGCATTATTGAGTTTTTATAATTAATTTCCTTTAATTGTAGAGCAATATTTTTAATAACCTTTAAAGGCATTTCATGTATAGGTCTAGGATCACGATCCTTCCCTACCGGACAAAAACTACAGGATATATTGCAACCTGTTTTTGTTTCCACTGATACAATTCGAAATAGTGGAGCCTTTGCTATGTATTTGTCTAAGAAACTATCTCTTAACATTTTTCCATTATTTTTTACCATTTGCTTCCTATATTCTGAATTTTTTTCTCTTTTAGAGGTTATTATATACGGCGATAAGGTTTTATATTTTATATCAAAAGGTTCTTCGTATTTTATTTCTATCATTACTGTCCCCCGTTACTATCTTTTTATAATCAGAAACTTAACGATATGTTTTTGGCCAAATCAAAAAACAAATAGCCAGGGCTTCCCCTGATTATTAAATACCTTTCCATCTAATGACAAAATCCAATGAAATCTCTAAAAATGCCTATAATAATATAGATAATCCTTTTTTTAGATATTTTTAGCTTCTTTAGGTCTCTCTCTATACGCTCCTAGTTGCTTAGGCCTTGTATTGGATACAAGTTTCTTTGCTATTTATCCTTCAACTTGAGTATTTGTTCCATCTTCTAAGTTTAACTAACCTGTTTCAGTTTCTTGTAAACCTCCTCCTTTAATAAATTTACAAAAAATATTTCTACACAAAACTTTAATTTCCTTTTAAGTTTAATACTATATTAAATTTAGTAACGATATCACTATTAAGGAAAATATTTTTAGAAGCATTTATATTTTAAGTCGTTTTTTATTAGAAAATGGCTAATTAATTTAGCTGATGACCAAAGCATTAAGGGGCCACTTCGGTTCATAAGAGAAGAAGTAGTCCACTTCCAACGGTTTGGCGAAGCTTTGATGGATGTGCAGGAGCATTTGGATAGGAAAAATTTTTACTAAATTAAAGTCCCTGAGAATAAAATAAAAAGCGATAGCTAAGTAGGGATTTCTGCTTAAGCTATCGCTTTTATAAATATTAATCTAATATATCTAATAATTTATAGAGAAGCCTTTTATACTCCGTGGCCTGTTCTAAAATAAATACATTTTTCTTGTCTTCTTGAACTTTCTCGGAATTTATAATTGTACCGCCATGGGCAGCATCATTCCTATTATCCTTTATTAAATATAGTTCCCTTCCAAATTCTTGTATTACCCGTAATACATCTACATCTTTTCTAAGTACTGTACCCATAAACTCTTTTAAAGATCGAACATTCCCAACCTGTAATAAAAATTTTGCCATACTCCCTATGGTTAAGTCTTTTACTAGTCTATGTACTTTATCTATATTATCCCAATAATAATAGTACTTCTTAATATTATCCAAGTTTCCTGGGAGGTATTTATTATAATCATTTCTCAGTTCTAATTGATAATTTCTTTGTTTAACTCCATCAAACCCATTTGGGATTAAATAATATTCTTTGTATTTACTAAATATCTTTTGGTTTAAAGCATCTTCTAAGGATTTGTAATACATAATGGAGATGCATGAATAATCTTTTTTATCGTCGAGTTCCTTTGGGCTTTTTTTAATAAATAAATCATATAAGTATTCTGCTGTTACTAATGATTTAAAAGCAGAACTTCCTTCTATATGTCTATATTTAGTACCAAGTAAATGCTTAATCTCATTTTCTTTATTGATAAATCGATCTGTATCATTTACACATTTAAATATTAAATCAATGATTCTTTCAAAGGTTCTATTTAGGAGTTCTTCTAATTCCGAATTTTCTTCAACTGGTAGATAGGTAGCCATAACCTTTTCTTTCATCCTAAAAATATCTTCAATGTTTTTTTCATTTAAACCTTCTTCTTTATTTAAAATCTCTAGCTGTTCCAAAAACATAAAAATTATTGAAGTATAACCTATCAGATTGTCGTTTAGATTGTTATTCTTTATATGCTTAGTTAATTTGTCTTTATATATATTTAAATTGGCTACAAGTGAGTCAAATCTATAGTTAAAATCCCGTTTTATTTTGTTTATTTTTAACCATTCTTGATCATTAAGCTTTAATTTGGACCTAGAATTACATAAATATTCTAGGAACAGATAAAAAATTGTTAAATGAGGCAATATGGTTAATGTTATGTGTAAGATTGACGAAGTGGCAACTATTGTTCGCTCTGGATCCTCAAAGTGTATGATTTGAGGTTCTCTTGGTATATCAGAAGCCATAAACCTTTCAAAATCTATTTCCAAATTGTTATTTGCTATATTTACAAATATTTCGGAGTACCTGTCTTCATAATAATCATAGAATTTTATAAAGTTCTTTGTCATCTTTTCTAATACTTCTAGATAATCATCTTGTTCATTAACTTTAAATAATTCTATATCGGAAAGACATGTCTGATAATAATAAAAAGCATTAGTATTTAAAGAAACTAAACTTTTCAGCAAACTTGAATAATCGTCAAAAGCCTTCCAGTATTCAAAATTCATTAGTATATCTTCAAAGTAGAAAACTTTGTCAAACCAGATCTCCATATCAGGAGGATTTGGATAATCAGGACATTTTAAAATCATCTTATTTATTTCTTCAATATATGATTCCTTCAGGGTAAAAAAATCTTGTAGTAGTTCAATTCTATTTTTTATATCACTACTTCTAAAATAACCATCAATTAACCCTTTCATCTCTAGATAACATTGCTGTTTTTTATCTGAAATTATATCTATATCATCTTCTGTTTCCTTTGTGAAATTCTCCAAGATAAATTTGGAGTATTGTTCAATCTCATTATCATATTCAAAACTGTCTTCCCATTCTTTCAGTTTAATACAGGCGGTAAGCTTGCATTGGTAATCACTATATGTTTCCAATATTGTAAACCTTTCATATACTTCCTTATAAAAATAATACTCAGCTAAAGGATTTACGCCATCATGACTTAATAAAAAATCGTCATGAGTGTATTCCCAAAATGTCATTGCGCAGTTGTTTTCTGAAAAAACAATTCTAGCTCTATATATTACTTCTTCAGGGTGGCTATAAACCATTACGTTATTATGTAATGGTTTATCAATTTTGCTTTCCATCTCTTTAAGCTCTTCTTCGCTATATCCTTTACTTAATAAATGCTTTCTTAGAAGTTTATAAGCGCAGTAGGGACACATTATTTCCGTTTTCCCTATATTAAAAGAACAGTCCTTGTAAACACAATTAAAATCATAAAAATTTTTGATTGTTTTATTGCATTCACAGCACTGATATGGCTGGGTTTTCCTGTTTTTTATTATTTCTTTTAAATTTATGTTTGTTTGGTATTTCATATTTTCCCCCTAGAACTTATTTAATTATTCTTTTGGATTAACCATCGGTAAAATAAAATTTAGATATAAGACATCCTTTTTCCTGCAAATACGAACTTTAAAACCTAAATAATAATCTTTCAGGTATTTTTACATCTAAAATTAGAGTATAATGGATGAAAAAAGAAATGACGGTTTACATTAGGAGGAACAGCAATGAAGTCAGGGAAACTGAATAATGAACTTTTAAAATCAATAGTATTTAATAATATAACCTACCAGAGAGAAGAAATAATGGTCAGAGCTGGTATCGGCGAAGACTGTGCTGTTATAGATTTTGGTGAGTTTGCTTGTGTAATTTCCACTGATCCTATTACTGGGGCTAGTAATAAGGTAGGTAGATTGGCTGTGCATATAGCCTGTAATGATATAGCCTCCAATGGTGTTGAACCTCTAGGACTTTTGTTAACCCTCTTGGTACCAGAGGGAACTACTGAGGCTGAGCTTAATGAAATAATGAAGGAAGCTGGAGAGGCTGCAGCAGAACTTAATGTAGAGATTATGGGAGGACATACGGAAGTAACCTCTGCTGTCAATAAAATAATTATTTCTGCCACAGTGATTGGCAAGCATCCAAAGAATAAGGTTATCTTTAGTAAAGGGGCACAACCTGGTGATCTAGTAATAATGACCAAAAGTGCTGGATTAGAGGGAACAGCTATTATTGCTCATGATTGGGAGGACAGGCTTCGTAAAGATTTGGGGGATAGCATTGTTGAGGAAGGTAAAAAAATGATGCAAGACATTAGTGTTGTTAAGGAAGGGGTTATTGCAGGTAAAATAGGGGTAACAGCCATGCATGATGCTACAGAAGGAGGGCTTCTGGGGGCTCTTTGGGAGCTTTGTGAAGCCTCTAAGGTCGGAACGTTAATAGATAGAGAAAAGATAAATATTGCCCCTGTAACGAAGGAAATATGTCAATATTTCAATCTAGACCCCCTGAGGCTAATTTCTAGTGGCTGTATGCTAATAACAGTGGCCCAGGAAAAAGCTCCAGAGCTATTAAATGAGTACAAAAAAAATGGAATTGTAGCCACTATTATAGGAAAGGTTACTGCTTCTGGTAGATTTATGCAAGATGGAGAAAATTTATTAGAGATTCTGCCCCCTATAGGTGATGAATTATATAAGGTATTTTAAGCGAGCAAGACATTTTAATAAGAAAATAAAGAGAGTGTTTAAGGTTTTGTGTAAATGGTAATAATTACCATTAAAGGAGTGATCATTTATGCAAAACCTTAAGTATCAATTAGCCCAAGAATTGGCTAAAGAATGTAAGTCTGTTGAAGAAGTTCATGATTTACTAAAAGAACTATTTAGAGGAACACTT
>DUPP01000053.1 GCA_012838265.1 Clostridiales bacterium | reverse complement strand
ACTAAATTATATATCGAATAACCTCGAAAATCAACTAAGACGGTAGAATAAAGAGTGGCATGATGGTATAATAATTTCAGCAATCAAGACAGCATTGCCATAGTTACTGCCATCTCTCCAGCCAGTGATCTATATCTGATATTTGAGGGGCTGCGTTATGATTAGAGAAAACCAGAAAATATTTAATACTGTACAGATTTTACTCGACATCATCATTATTATATTTTCGATGTCAGATGCATTCTTTCTTCGATTTTTAAATTATAACGGTTCTCACATACAGATAGATTTTTATTTTAAGATATTAATCTTAGCAATCCCGGTTTACATTTTTATATACAATTATTTTCAGCTCTACGAATCCTATCGCGCAAAGCGGTTGATGTTAGAGACAAGCAGAATAATCAAGGCTAATATTCTGGGTATTATTTTTATCATCCTAATCTCTTTCCTTTTCAAAGAGGTAAATGTCTCAAGGCTTGTGATCCTGATTTTTGGAATCATCAATACTTCCTTAATGATTCTTAGCCGAATAATCATCAGAAAAACCCTTCGGTACTTCAGGTCAAAGGGCTACAATATCAAAAGAATACTAATCATTGGGTACAACGATCTGTCACTCGAATTTTTGAACAAGATTATTTCAAACAGAAATCTGGGATATTATGTTGTCGGTTTCTTAAGTGATACATTTGAAGGTCAGAATTTGACGGATTACAAAAACCCGGTCCCTTACTTAGGTAAGATAAAAGACGTTGAAAGCATTCTTACGGATAAAAGTATTGATGAGGTCTTTGTCGCGCTGGAATATGACCAATATGAATATCTGAGCGATATTATAGAAGCCTGTGAAAAATCGGGAACTAAGGTCAGCATTATTCCGTTTTATACAAAATATCTTCCTGCAAAACCTTATGTAGATGAGGTGGAAGGGCTTCCGGTAATCAACATACGGCATATCCCATTGGACAACCTGTTAAATAACTGGATAAAGAGGCTGTTCGATATTTTTGCTTCCTTGTTCTTAATAGTACTTTTATCCCCTCTGATGGTGATTACTGCTATATGCGTAAAGGTAACATCACCCGGACCGGTTTTATATAAGCAGGAAAGAGTGGGACTTAATAAGAAAAACTTTACGATGTACAAATTCAGGTCAATGAAGGTTGCAACGGATGATACCGACAAGACAGCCTGGACCACAAAAGACGACCCCAGAAAAACGAAATTCGGCGCTTTTATCCGTAAATACAGCATAGATGAACTGCCACAGCTGTTCAACGTCCTCAATGGAACCATGAGCCTTGTCGGACCTCGACCTGAAATACCGTATCATGTATACAATTTTAAAGAAGAAATCCCTCTTTATATGGTCAAGCATCAGGTTCGTCCGGGGATTACCGGCTGGGCGCAGGTAAATGGTTTCCGAGGCGATACTTCTATAAAAGGCAGGATCGAACACGATATATCTTATATTGAAAACTGGAGTTTTTTATTTGATATAAAGATTTTAATCATGACAGTGTTTAAGGGAATTGTGAGCAAGAGTGAATAGGTTTATTAATGATTGTAAGATAGAGCTATTAGACCTTTTATTTGAAGATGAGCTAATAAGCCTTTTATTAGGGGAATCTCTGAGTAAGGGCTAATTGAACTGTCATATGTGATTGTGAGAAAAAGCCAATAGGCCTTATATTAAAGAATTGGGAGCAAAAGTGAATGGCCCTTTATTAGGAGATTGGGACCAAAAATAAACTTACCTTTAATGCGAATATGCTTTTCTTTAATAGTATTAATGAAATAAAAAATGGGAAACAGTAAAATGAGCAGAAAAATCCTTTTTACAGCTTCAACGAAATCGCATATTGAAAATTTCCACCTTCCTTATCTGAAAGCATTTGAGGAAATGGGTTGGGAAGTTAAAGCCGTTGCACTGCCGGTCAGCAAAAGCTTTTTCAGCCCTAAAAATCTGAGCGCCATATTATCCACAAGAAAAATGCTGCTTTCAGAAGGCTTTGACGTGATAAGCTCCCATTCAACCCTTGCCGGGGTCGTCACCCGGTTGGCAGTCATGCTGGCGGGTAAATCCAAGCTGTCCAAGAGAATCAATAGTCCCGGCAGGAAAGTGAAAATCTTCCATACAGCTCACGGCTACCTCTTTCATGATGATAACAGTCTTAAGAAATGGGCCTATATCCTGCCTGAAATGCTTTGCAGCAGGGTTACAGATGTGCTGATGGTCATGAATCATGAGGACTGGGATATTGCACATAAATATAAGCTTGGCGGTAAACACAATAAGATTTATTATATTAACGGTATGGGAATTGACCTATCTAAGTT
>DUPP01000052.1 GCA_012838265.1 Clostridiales bacterium | reverse complement strand
GATCCAAAACGCCGGAGTAGTGGAAGTTAGCTTTCTGGCATTTGAATTGTCAATATCACAGGCGCTTGTCATTTTAATATCAGCAGTATTCGGTGCCTTGGTGGCCTTGATGCTAAGCCTTGTTCGTTGGTTTCGGTGCAAAGACAAGGGAAAAAATGCATCAAAAACTATTAATAAACTTGAACAGGAAAATAAACAGCTTAAGACAAAGCTAGATGAGCTTGCTGCAAAAGTGGAAAACACCGGCAACCAATGATATATAACTAAAATACAAAACACCGGGAATCAATGATACAAAATTAAAATGCAAAACATCGAGAACCAATGATATAAAAACTACATATTGACAGATATTATGCATCATGATATTATTTTCGTAATTAAATAGATTCTTCAGGGCGGGGTGTGAGTCCCCACCGGTGGTAAAGCCCACGAGCCGCAAGGCATGATTCGGTGAAACTCCGAAGCCGACAGTATAGTCTGGATGAAAGAAGAATAATCATACGGAAAGTACGGAAAGTACGGTTTTTTGCAGTATAAGCCTGCTAAAGTAATGATTGGCTCTGGAATATTTCTTATATATTTCAGAGCTTTTTTACTTTATTCTGCAGTATACAAAGCAGAAGACAGCATCATACAGTAAAGCAACAGACAACATTTTGCAGTATAAAGAGCAGCTTACAGTATTGTACAGTATAAAAACAGCAGACATCACATTAGCTGCAGGAATATACAGAAAGCATATTGGGCATTACTAATACGAGTACAAAATAACTGAACCGGATGAGAGAATCATACCCTGAACTAATGTTTAGGGTGTTTTTATCTTATAGAAAAAATTCACCAGTGTTTGTAGAGCAAAAGGAGGGTTAAAATTTTGGAAGCCTTGGAAGAAAAGAAAAGACACATAGACATGGGATATATGAAAAGAGCCCTGGAACTAGCTGAAAATGGAATAGGGAAAACAAGCCCGAATCCTTTAGTTGGGGCAGTTATCGTAAAAAATGGCAGAATTATCGGAGAGGGCTGGCATGAAAAATACGGCGGGGACCACGCAGAGGTAAATGCTATCAAGAATGCAATTGAGCCTGTAGAATCAGCGGAAATCTACGTTAATTTGGAACCCTGCTGCCATTACGGGAAAACTCTTCCCTGCTCAAAGATGATTATCGAAAAAGGAATTAAAAGAGTAATTATTGGAGCTGCAGACCCTAATCCAAAAGTTGATGGGGGTGGCATCAAAGCCCTAATAGATGCAGGTATTGAGGTAACTATAGGCGTTATGGAAGAAAAATGCCGTAAATTAAACGAAGTGTTTTATTATTACCACGAAAAACGCCGACCTTTTGTGGTGGCAAAAACAGCAATAAGTCTTGATGGTAAAACAACAGCACCTTCAGGAGAATCGAAATGGATTACTGGTGAGGTAGCAAGAAATGAAGTCCAGCATCTGCGGAACAGATATTCAGCTATAATGGTTGGAATTGGCACTGTTATAAAGGATGATCCGGAATTAACCTGCCGAATTGAAGGGGATAAAAATCCCGTACGAATAATTCTTGATAGTAATCTTAGGATAAGCAGTAATAGCAGGGTGCTTACTGACCAAGAAAGAAATCCCACCATCATAGCGTGTACAGAAAGTGCCTCTTTTGAAAGAGCCTCAAAACTTGAAAGCCTGGGAGCCAAAGTGATTCGCTGCAAAAGCTTAGGAAGTCATGTTGATCTGAAAGATCTTATGGACAAGCTAAAAGAACTTGCTATTGACAGCATCCTTCTTGAAGGAGGCTCTGCGGTGAATGGTACAGCTTTTTCTCAGGGTATAGTAAACAAAATCATTATGTATATTGCACCGAAAATCATAGGTGGAGAAAAATCTAAAACCTTCATCGGAGGTAATGGGATTAATCAATTAAGCCAGGCTTATCCCGTTTGGATTGAGTCAATAGAAAGAGTAGGTGAAGATATAAAAATTACGGCATATCTAAAGGAAAGGGGTGATTAAAATATTTACTGGAATCATAGAAGAAATTGGAATTATACAAGCAGTGGAGCGGGGAGGAAAGTCCTCGAGATTACAAATCAAGGCAGAAGTGGTTTTGGAAGGCACCCGGATTGGAGACAGTATTAGCACCAGCGGTGTATGTCTCACTGTTGCAGAAATGACTGAAAGCAGCTTTTCAGCGGATGTAATGGCTGAAACCATGCGGCGCAGCAAGCTGGGAAGGCTTTCGTTAGGCTCTAAAGTGAATCTAGAGCGAGCAGTTAGGATGGACGGCAGACTTGGAGGCCATATAGTAAGCGGGCATATCGACGGTACTGGAACAATACGCTCCATGTTAAGGGAAGATAATGCAGTATGGCTCTCTATTTCTACTACTGACGACTTGCTTCGATACATCGTAGAAAAAGGTTCCATTGCAGTAGATGGGGTTAGCCTTACTGTCGCAAAAGTTGATAAAACAGGTTTCCAGGCCTCAATCATCCCTCATACAGGCAAGGAAACAACTTTATTGCATCAAAAGATAGGAGACCTGGTCAACTTAGAATGCGACATAATTGGAAAGTATGTTGAAAAGTTTATGGGTCCTGCAGCTTATAACGCTTATAACAGTGGAAATAAGGCGCAGTTAACGGAAACATTTTTAAAAGATAATGGATTTTATTGACGAGGAGGTTATGACATGAATAACAAGTTCAGCAGTATTGAAGAGGCAATCGAAGATATTAAAAATGGAAAAATGATAATAGTAGTGGATGATCCTGGAAGGGAAAATGAAGGAGATCTAGTAATAGCAGCGGAAAAAACAACACCAGAGGCAATCAACTTTATGGTGAAGCGTGCAGGAGGACTGGTTTGTACTCCTATGGAAGGGAAAGATTTGGAACGCTTGGGGATTCCTGCAATGGTGGAAAGAAACACAGACACTCATGAAACAGCATTTACCGTATCTGTCGATCATAAGGATACGACGACAGGGATCTCTGCATTTGAGAGAGCTAAAACCATATTGGAATTGATACGTGAAGACTCAGTTCCTGATGATTTTCGCAGACCAGGACACATATTCCCTCTTCGCGCCAAGGAAGGCGGTGTTCTAAAGCGCACTGGGCATACAGAGGCTGCCGTGGATTTGGCAAAGCTTGCCGGATTGAAGGGTGCAGGTGTCATCTGTGAGATTCTCAATGAGGATGGTACAATGGCAAGAGTTCCGCAATTGATGGAGTTTGCTGATAAGCATGGAATCAGGATTATAACGATAGCAGACTTAGTTGCATATCGCAGTAAGCGTGAGACCCTTGTGGAATGTGTAGTGGAAGCAAGGATGCCTACAAAATATGGAGAATTTCAAATACGAGGCTACCAGAACAAACTTAATGGAGAACATCATGTTGCGCTTATAATGGGCGATATAAATCCTGACGAACCAGTTTTGACCCGGGTTCATTCTGAATGCCTTACAGGTGATGCACTGCATTCCATCCGATGTGATTGCGGAGCTCAGTTTGATGCCGCTATCGCTGCCATTGCAAAGGAAGGACGAGGGGTTTTGCTTTACATGCGTCAGGAGGGTAGAGGTATTGGGCTTATCAATAAATTGAAAGCATATGCCCTTCAGGATCAAGGGTTAGATACAGTTGAAGCAAACATTGCATTAGGATTTGCACCTGACTTGCGGGATTATGGAATTGGAGCTCAGATACTAAAAGACATCGGAGCTCATAAGCTAAGGTTGATGACTAATAACCCAAGAAAAATCAAAGGTCTTGAAGGTTATGGCATTGAAATCTCAGAACGGGTTCCAATACAAATTGCCGCAAACAAGGAAAATAGATTTTACTTAAAGACTAAGCAGCAAAAGCTTCATCATATGCTGTCTAACGCAAGTATTAATGACGCAAGTATAAATAACTTAATTAACTTATAATAATTACAAGGTGAATTAAATTAAAAATTCTAATCAAATATTTTAAATTTAACTATTTACCATTTATATACTAAAAGCAATACAGAAAGGAAGTAAAATGCGGTATGCATTTGAAATGAAGTGAAATGAATATAATACAAGGAAATCTAATTGCAAAGGATTTGAAAATAGCAATAGTTGCTTCAAGATTCAATGAGTTCATTGTATCCAAGCTGATAAGCGGAGCGGAGGATGGACTGCTAAGACATGGGGCATCCGAAGAAAACATCGATCTTACATGGGTTCCAGGAGCCTTCGAATTACCTTTTATAGCAAAAAAAGCTGCCTTAAGCGGAAAATATGATGCGGTAATATGTTTAGGCGCCGTGATTAGAGGATCTACTTCTCATTATGAGATAGTTTGTGCAGAGGTTGCAAAGGGCATCGCTCAAGTAGGGCTGTCAAGCCAGATCCCTGTGATTTTTGGTGTATTGACTACTGACACGATTGAGCAGGCAATAGAGCGGGCAGGTACAAAGGCAGGCAATAAGGGGTTTGATGCGGCTATGACTGCTATTGAAATGGCAAATCTTGCAAGGGCTTTATAAGGCTTTAGGTTTATAAGAACAGCTAAATTCCTGATTTTACAGATGAGGCGGTAAAACACCTAATTTTTACGGGTTTGAGACGGCGAAATATTTGATTATCACGGATATAAAGAAGAAGAGCACCTTTTCGAAAGGTGCTCTCAGACTGTAGACAAAGCGTCTCAGAAAACAAAAACTTCTGAGACGCTTTTCTTTTTCAGTGATCGAATTAAATTTCTGAAAGGATTCAATAAAAAAGAAGTGCCAACAGGGTCTAATAGCCCTTT
>DUPP01000051.1 GCA_012838265.1 Clostridiales bacterium | reverse complement strand
TAAATAAATCTGGAATCATGGATGAGGCAACTGTTGCAGCAGTGAGAAAGTTCCAAAAAGAGAGCGGACTTTATCCATATGGAGTATTGGACTATACTACTATGCAAAAGTTGGATAAGTCTGTAGTAGAATATATTACAGGTGTGAAAAACAATGAGGACCTGCAGCTGCAGAAAGCCATAGAATTAATTAAGTAAATAAAAAACGCGGGTTTCGTTGACTCCGATAAAACAAGGGTGTTTCGAAGATCATCTAATGATGAATCATGAATCACCCTCTTTTTTTAGACTTTTTCATCTCTATCTATTTACTTTGAGTTTAATCAATATCCAGGTCGTCATTCTCGTGTTGTTTTTGCTTAACATCGGGGCTATCATTCTCGCTTTGTTTTTGCTTAACATCGGGGCTATAATTCTCGCTTTGTTTTTGTTTTATGTCTGGGTCATCGCTTTGCTTGATCTTCATAGAACCTACTGTAATTGTACTAACCGCAGCATATTTTGCCAAGGATTTTACACCTCTAAGTATTTTTCTTCCGTCTTTATGCTTAATCCCTGAGACTACTTCACCGCTGTTATCAATCACATTCTTTGTATTGATTATTATATTGCCAACAATTGCACCGCCTGATTCTTTTATATCCTCAATTCCTTCGTCCACTTTTTTTTGGTCTTTTTTTATTTTGCCTGAAATTACTTCAGTTGCTCCGCTTGCAAGCCCTCCATATAATTCGCCTGTAAGAATAGATGAATCTATAATGCTTTCACCGAGCTCATCCACAAATTTTTTCTTTGAAACCTTCCCTATGACTGAAACAGTTCCCCCAACGATTCCTCCCAGCACAGCTCCGGTAATAATACCAGCTTTTTTTATGGCTTTCATATAATCTCCCCCTGAGATATTAAATCACGGGCAATAAAAGCCCGAGTTATAAAAATCAAACTCATTAAACCGGTAATAAGTCTATACTATTCATAAATTATTATATAGTTATTATACAATAATTTATTCATTTTGTTAAATTAGGCAAATCCCAAATACAGTTTAGCTGAAATATAGATTTGTAGTGACATATTCAGGGTCACTGGTTACATCAATGCCTAGTGCCATCAAAGTTTGTTCGTCCCGGTCACTTAAAATAGCAGTGCAATGTGCTTTGCAGCCTTTTAGCAGCAGCAGCTTTTCTACAGCGACTTGGGCCGATGGATTTGTGGTAGCAGAAATGGTCAATGCACTTAGTATTTCTTCTAGGTTTAAACTGGATCTTTCATTTTTTAGAATATTTGTCTTCAGGTATTGGATAGTTTCCAATACGTTTGGTGATATTAGGTAAATGTCATCAGCTAGCCCGCAAAGTTTTTTGATGGCGTTTAAAATTGCAGCTGCTGCTGCAACCATTCTTCTGGAACTCCGACCAGTGATGATTGAGCCGTCGGGCATTTCAATTGCCATTACGACCACATTTTCATATCTTTTATCAAGATTTCTTTTGAATTCAGCATAATCCCTGGCAGGAGTAACTACAGATCTGTCCTCGACCTTTAGGTTTAGATCGTCCATTAATAACTTTGAACGCAGCAGGGTATCCTTATCAATCTTGCCTTTTTTGTAATCACATTGTGCTATAAGATATCTGCGAATAACCTCCTGTTCGGCAGCCTTTCTAACGACCTCATCATCAATAATAGAAAAACCAACCCGATTCACACCCATATCCGTGGGTGATTTGTAATCCGACTCCTCTCCTGTGATTTTTTCGATAATTCTCTTAACCACAGGGAAAACCTCCAGGTCCCTGTTGTAATTGACGGCCATCTCCCCGTAAGCCTCAAGATGGAAGGAGTCTATCATGTTTACATCCCTTAGGTCTGCAGTTGCTGCTTCGTAAGCCACGTTAACAGGATGTTTTAGGGGCAAATTCCAGATTGGAAAGGTTTCAAATTTTGCATAACGCACTTTTTTCCCTCTTCGATATTCGTGATAAAGCTGGCTGAGGCAGGTTGCGAGTTTTCCGCTACCCCCACCCGGTCCAGTTACAACGACAATAGGTTTTGAAACTTCGATATACGGATTTGCACCGTAACCCTCGTCGCTTACAATTGTATCAACATCAGTGGGATATCCTTTAGTAAAAAAATGCTTATATGTTTTTATATCGCGACGATTAAGCCTATTAATAAATGCGTTTACCGTAGGTTGATCTTCATACCTGGTGATAACAACGCTGTTTATAGTAAGTTCATATTTTCTGAAAAAGTCTATTAATCTAAGTACTTCAAGGTCGTAAGTAATTCCAAAATCTTGACGTGTTTTATTTGTAGTTATATCTCCTGCATAAACACAGATGATAATTTCTGTTTGATCCTTTAGCCTGCGTAAGAGATTTATTTTTGCGTTTTCATCAAATCCTGGCAGAACTCTCATAGCATGCTTATCGTGTATAAGCTTACCACCAAATTCAAGGTAAAGCCGCTCACTATTTTTATCGTTAACGTGTTCCAGAATGTATTTGGACTGCTCTATAATATATTTTTCTGCATCAAAACCAATTTTCATTACCTATTACCTCTATTTCTATTTCCATATAAACCAAAAAAAATCCTATGCACCAAAGGGTTTATAGAATAATATTACCACTTAAATCAATTTCAAAAACACAAAACAAATTATATCAGAAGATGACATTTTACACAACCGATAAAAAGTTAATATATTATCATACTATCTTGACAATCCTGGATTTATTGTATATTATGGAAAATAATAACAAGTGTGGGAGCGCTGCACTTTGGAAAGTAAATAATTACAGAAGCCCATATAAGACTTTGTATAATGTTATGAATTAGGAGGGGTTATGAAAAAAACAACTGCATTTTTGCTGTCGGTCATGCTTGTCATGTCTGCCGCATATTTTGCATATGGAATGGAATATATGGAATATGTAAGAGAATATACGGACGTAAAATCCGGCAATTGGGCTCATGAAGCGATCAGTACAATATCGGATAAGGCAATTATTAAAGGGTACCCAGATGGGACATTTAAACCCGATAGCACAGTTACATACGGCGAATTTATTAAAATGGCCCTGATAGCTACTACCGGTGAGGACCCAGGCAATGCCGAATCTGGAAACTGGGCAGCAAATTATTATGAAAGCGCACTTGAGAATGAATACTTCACCAAGTATGACATCGACAAATCACAGCTTAATAGTCATATTCCGAGAAGTGATATGGCATTAATAATAAGCTCAATTTTAGGAGATATTAAGATAAATAACTACGATAAAATTCAAGAGGGAATTAAAGATATAACATACAAAACTAAAAACGAATATCACATTACAAAAGCTTATGCAACAGGGATATTAACAGGATATACCGATAATACCTTTAGACCTGAAAAAACTCTTACAAGAGCAGAATCAGCAATGATAATATACAGGCTTATAGATGAGAGCAAAAGAGAATTGCCCTTAGGAAAAGAAAAAGAGCAGGATAAATACATAAAAGAAGTAATAAAAAATATAGATTCTTTTGTCAATCCGGGTAATGGCACGATCAATGAGGATTTGGCAGCAGCTACTAGCTATGAAATAGAAACGGATGCTTCTAAATATGGGATGAGTCTGCATGAGAATCACGGTACTAAGTGGATAGATATAAAGCACTCAAGAGGGGATGCTTACTTAGGACAAATGTATCTTATGAAGGATGGATATATTGTGGATTTTATGCAGACCTCCCCAAATGCGGATGGATCAAGAGTAGCTATCTATGATTCTGATATTACTAAAATTGACTTTATTGTATCACTTCATGTATCTCAGAAACATATAAAACTTATAGAGAACCCATTCAAAAAGTAAAATATAATTTTTATTTTTGTATTATATTTCAAAATACGATAATAATATAAATAAGAGTTCAGTGATTACTGGCTCATTCATATGAAATTAAAAACCACTCATACAACGGGTAGCAGAGTGGTTTTTGCATACCTGATAACTTGTAACAATAATTATTAAATTCAATGACGCTATCTATCATTAATACTATGTTTTACAGATATTCATGGATACGATCCTTTGAAGATTTCTGTTATATAAATCACCTCCCTTGATACCAGCCAGTAACCACTCTCTTTGAACTCTTTTCTAAATTTGATTGTAATGAAAATAGCGATAAAATCAGGAGATAAAAAATTGATTAAAGTTAAAATGAATAATAACAGGAAGTATAATTTAATGCTCTTTTTTGAAAATAGGATATTAATTAGTAACATAATTAATAAGAATATAATTGCAATTCTTATTTGCGCCCTGGTATTAACAGGGCTTTTTTTATATCCTTGTGAAGCCCATGCTATGACAGTAGAAAAGAAAGTAACCAAGTACCATCTTGATATTGGGGCACAGCACATCTGGGGTACGGGAAGCAGTTTGGAAACCGCAGTATGGGAAAATGGAAATAATAAAGGCGGACCTATATATGTAAGCGTAAGCCTTGACTTCCCAAAAGAAGTCAGTAATGTTAGGGCATATCCTTTAACATCTTCAATCTTTAAATGGGGAATAGAAGGGTATTCCTTTAATGCAACACCATATCTTCATAATGGAGATGATTTTGATGATAATTATAAACCATTTTCATCGACATCAATTTACAATGTGAACTGTACATCAATCGGAAATAAAGTCAACTTATCATATACAGCTTTACTTGAAAGCGCTAAAGATTTTGACCTCAAAGCAAGATTAAATACAGGGGGACTAAACTACATATTCGACCTCATGGGCGGTGCTTCAGCCGTACAAGAGCATTACCCTGACATTTATAATCGTCTGATTGAAGGAGCTGAAAACGGAATTGCAGACAATGTTTATGGCTTTTTGTATTTTACCCCGGTGGTTATAGAGTATGATGTGATAGAAGAGGTCCCAATAGAAATAGATGATTTTATTGCCGATCTTGATGTTCCGGATTCAGCAAAGCCTGGAGATACATTTACTGTTAAAGACACATCAGTTTTTGGAACACCAAATCAATTTGCATTAACTGAACTTACATACAAAGTAAATTTAGGTTCGGATAGTAATGTTGCTGGATGGCGAGGCGATTCATTAGGAGAAACCATATCCCAATCTTTTGATAGTGAATGCAGTGTTACATATACGATTGAAGTTTGGAATATTTATGGAGACAGCAAGACAGCTTCTAAAACGATTATAATTTCTGATGAGCATGATATTGAAATTAATCCAGATCTTATTTTGCCTGCATACACCTATGAAGGACACAAGGAAATTGCAAGGGATGAGTCCACTTTTATTGTAGACGGGATTGATTATTCCGCTGACAGATCTTACTCTGAAGGCCTAGCAAGAAGCACTTATAAAGCTGACAGCGAAACTGTAAGTATAAGCAAACTAAATAACATCAGTGCAGAAGCAACATTTTCACAAAGAGGAATTTATAATATAACTCTTGATATTATTGCTGATGGTGGAGAAAGAGCTTCTGACACAGAAACTATCGAAGTAAGAAAAACCCCTTATATTATAGATAATCTTTCCGGATTTCAAAAACAGAACCGGAAACAGATACTTGACATTACAGTGGCTACATACCCAGGCAAGCCTTTAACCGATTTTTCAATTGCTCTAAAGGATAAGGCAACTGGAGAGATGATTCGGCTAACGCCAGATAATCCACGGGAAAACAATGCGACCATTAAGACCAGGACTGTGACCATGATACAGGATATAGAAAATGGTTTTGCATATATTACTGTAGAATTCCTAACAAAGACACCAAGCTATGCAGCCACAGGAACAAATCCGCAGGATTTCTATTACCAAATCAAGGTTGAAGACAGCAAAGGGGATACCGATATTGCATCAAAGACATTTAGCGTCCAGCCAGACCTCCCGCCTAATTCGGCAATCAGCATTGACACCGCATTTTTGAGAAATGAAAAGACAAATATCGCAGAAATTAAGGCAGAGGATATAACAGTAGCCGCAGATGGAGATGAAGTCGAAAGAAGCTGGCATTTCGGGCATGGTTTGAATCCCATAGCATTTACAGATGTTTCAACAATGGAAGGATATCAAAAGCTTTCTTTCGGAACAGACAAGATTGTAGGCTTTAATAAGACTGGGGTTGGAAAATTT
>DUPP01000006.1 GCA_012838265.1 Clostridiales bacterium | reverse complement strand
TTCCGATGCGTTTCGTTCCACGTTCCTAGCCGTGAACAAATTATCCTGCGCCTACGGCTTGCCTAGATAGGCCACGGTGTTGTCACTGCGTCACGAAACCGCTTCTCACGTACGGGGATGTACGTTCCGATGCGTTCAGTAATTCATTCATATGAATAGATGATAATGGGAAGTTTGCATTAGCAAACTTCTCTTACCTAAATATCTTAAAAAGGAGACTCATTATGAAGGATATACAGTTAAAACAGCTCTATGTCAACACGCAGCAATATGTAGGTAAAGAGGTTGCGGTAAGAGGCTGGGTGAGAACAAACAGGAGTTCAAATAAGTTCGGGTTTATTGAGATCAATGATGGAACCTATTTTAAGTCAGTTCAGGTTGTATATGAGAGCGAATCAATCGAGAACTATAATCAGATAGCTAAGGCTCCAATTTCTGCAGCGCTCCATGTCACAGGAGAGCTGGTTTTGACACCAGAAGCAAAGCAGCCCTTTGAAATAAAGGCCAATAAAGTGATAATCGAAGCGAATTCTGATGCAGATTTCCCTTTACAAAAGAAAAGGCATAGCCTTGAATTTTTAAGAGAGATTGCTCATTTGAGACCGAGAAGCAATACCTTCTCAGCGGTTTTCCGGGTAAGATCTCTGGCTGCTTACGCTATTCATAAATTTTTCCAGGATCAGGATTTTGTCTATGTTCATACTCCAATTATCACCGGCAGTGATGCAGAAGGTGCTGGAGAAATGTTTAGGGTTACAACATTGGATATGGACAATCTACCAAGAACAGAAAATGGAAAGGTTGACTTCAGTCAGGATTTCTTCGGTAAGGAAGCAAATCTCACCGTAAGCGGACAGTTGGAAGCTGAAACCTTCGCGCTTGCTTTTCGAAAGGTATACACTTTTGGACCGACTTTCCGAGCAGAAAATTCCAATACTGCAAGGCATGCATCTGAATTTTGGATGATAGAGCCGGAAGTAGCCTTTGCTGACCTTAATGACAATATGGAACTTGCGGAAAATATGATCAAGTATATTATTAACTATGTACTTGAAAATGCCAAAGAAGAAATGAAGTTTTTCAATAATTTTATTGATAAAGGATTGCTTGACAGACTAAACAATATTGTAAATAATGAATTTGCACGAATTACCTATACTGAGGCTATAGATATACTGAAGAAATCAGGCAAACAGTTCCAATACCCTGTTGAATGGGGCGTTGACCTCCAGACGGAGCATGAGAGATACATTACTGAGGAGGTATATAAAAAGCCTGTCTTCGTGACAGATTATCCGAAGGAGATAAAGGCGTTTTATATGCGTATTAATGATGATAATAAGACTGTGGCAGCCATGGACCTTCTGGTGCCTGGGGTTGGCGAGATAATTGGAGGAAGCCAGCGAGAAGAACGTTATGATGTGCTGTTAAATAAAATTAAGGAACAAGGTCTTCGAGAAGAGGATTACTGGTGGTATCTGGATTTACGAAGATATGGCGGAGTGAAGCATTCTGGATACGGTCTCGGCTTTGAAAGAATAATCATGTATATTACTGGAATGAGTAATATCAGAGACGTACTGCCTTTCCCGAGAACACCGAAGCAAGCCGAATTTTAGAATACATTTAGACTATTGGGGAAATCCTATAATGGAAATAAAGTTAAAATACGGGAGATCGTCAGTTAAATTTAATTTGAATGAAAAAAATTATATGGATACTATTTTGCCAAATAGTATTCATTTTGATTTAATTAATGATGCTGAGGTAATACGTGCAATTCAAAACCCGATTGGAAGTAAACGTTTAAAGGATATTGTAAATCCGGGAGAAAGCATCGTAATAGTTACAAGCGATATTTCAAGGCCAATGCCAAGTTATCGGGTACTTCCTCATGTGATAGCAGAACTAAAGCAAGGCGGTATTATTAAAGAGGATATTACGATTGTTTTGGCACTGGGAACTCATAGAGGTCATACTGAGAATGAGAAAAAGGCGTTGATCGGGGATGAGATTTTTAATAGTGGAATAAAAGTAATAGACAGTGATATAAATCGATGTATACGGTTGGGAACTTGCAAAAATGGAACACCGGTTGATATTTTTGAGCCTGTTGTAAATGCTGATAGAAGAATATGTCTTGGAAACATAGAATATCATTACTTTGCAGGCTACTCAGGTGGAAACAAAGCATTGATGCCAGGCGTTTCCAGCCTTGAAGCTATTCAGAAAAATCATTCGCATTTAGTTCATCCGGAAGCCCGTGCAGGGAATTTGGATACAAATCCTGTTAGACAGGATATAGATGAAGTTTCTGATTTTATATCGATTGACTTCATCGTCAATGTAATTTTAAATGAAAAAAAACAGATCATCAAGGCTGTAGCGGGGCATAATAAGGAAGCACATAGAGCTGGTTGCTTGGTGTTGGATAAAATATATAAACGCCCGCTGGAAAAACAAGCAGATATTGTAGTTTTTTCTCCTGGAGGGTATCCTAAGGATATTAATCTGTATCAATCCCATAAGAGCCTGGAAAACATAAAACATACAGTACGGGATGGGGGAATTATCATTTGGTGTGCTTCGTCAGCGGAAGGATTTGGACAAAAGGTGTTCGAAGAATGGCTGATTAATAAAAAGCCTAAGGAAATAATTGCCGACATTAAAGATCGGTTCATACTTGGTGCGCACAAAGCAGCTTCTATTGCCATGGTTTTGGAAAGGGCAAAGATTTTTATGGTGTCTGACCTTCCGGATGACCTTGTAAGAAGCATACATTTGATGCCGTTTGCCTCTTTACAGGAAGCAGTTGATGAAGCGATCAGACAGATGGGAGAAAACTCAAAGGTGCTAGTGCTGCCTGAGGCTGGATCAGTTATGCCTGCTTTGATATAATGTACTTTTAATTACGTAATTTAAAATTTTTATTGTTTGCTATTTAAATAGGAAAATGATATACTGTCAATACTATGTGAAATTTTTTAGGAGGTCGGAACATGAAAGGATATACGAGCGACACGATTAGGAACGTTGTACTTGTAGGACATGGGGGATGCGGAAAAACCACATTGATAGAAGCCGCATTACTTGCTACAGGGGTAATTAATAGACTGGGTAGGATTGAAGACGGAAACACTGTATCAGACTACGACAAGATGGAGATAGAGAAAGGTTATTCAATCAGTACGTCCATAGTTCCGGTAGAATATAATAAACATAAGATTAATTTTATTGACACACCTGGATACTTCGATTTTGTTGGAGAAGTATATTCTGGTATGAGAGCTGCCGAAGCAGCAGTAATAATGGTTGACGCATCATCAGGGATACAGGTAGGCACAGAAAAGGCATGGAAGATCTGTAAAGAAAATGGTATTCCGACATTTTTTCTCGTGAATAAGATCGATAAGGAAAATGTTGATGTAGAAAAGGTGATTGAGGATTTAAAGAATACGTTTGGTACATCTGTAGTGCAGTTATCTGAAAAGGAAGCACTAACAGAAGCTATTGCTGAAACTGATGAGGAACTTTTGGAAAAATATTTCAATGGTGAAGAGTTTACCGAAGAAGAATTCAACCGCGGATTGTCTGCGGGTATAGCATCAGGAGACATTATACCTGTCTTGACTAGCTGCGCATTAGACGGCAGAGGAATAAAAGAATTTCTTGACACAATAATTAAACTCGTGCCAATTGCAACAAAATATGCTGAATATAAGGGTGTTGATGGAAACAATAATGAAATTATCAGAAAATGTGATCCTAATGAACCGGTATCCGCATTTGTATTCAAAACCATCGCAGACCCATTTGTTGGAAAAATATCTCTATTTAAGGTAACCTCAGGAAAAATTAGTACAGGTGAGTTATATAATACCAGAATGGACAAACCTGAAAAGATTGGGAACTTGTTTTTATTAAGAGGGAAAACACACTTTGAAACAGATTCAGCTGTTGCAGGTGATATTGTTGCTGCATCAAAGCTGCAGTTTGCACAGACAGGAGATACTCTCTGCGAAAAAGCAAATATTATCAAATATCCTGGTGTTTTCTTCCCGGAACCATCCCTATATATGGCAGTTCAACCGAAGGAAAAGGGAGATGACGAAAAGATCAGCTCAGGTCTTAGCAAGCTTATGGAAGAGGACCCATCGTTTGTATTGGAAAGAAACACAGAGACACATCAGACACTCATTGGTGCACAGGGAGAAATACAAATTGGCATCATTGTAGCTAAACTAAAAGACAAGTTTGGCGTTGGAGTAGAGCTTGTAGACCAAAAGGTTCCTTATAGAGAAACGATTAAAGGCAGTTCAGATGTTCAGGGTAAACATAAGAAACAATCTGGTGGTGCAGGTCAATACGGAGATGTTCACATTCGTTTCTCTCCATCTCAGGAAGTCTTTGAATTCTCGGAAGAACTATTTGGCGGTTCAGTTCCTAAGAACTATGTACCAGCAGTAGAAAAGGGTCTCAGAGAATCCATGGAAAAAGGACCTCTTGCAGGTTTTCCTGTCGTAAATATTAAAGCAGTCCTTTATGACGGATCATACCATGAAGTAGACTCTAATGAAATGGCTTTCAAAATTGCCGCATCCCTTGCATTTAAAAAGGGTATCGTAGAGGCTAAACCTATATTGCTTGAGCCTATTATGCGCGTAGAAATCCTGGTTCCAGAGGAATACATGGGTGATATTATGGGCGATATGAATAAGAGAAGAGGAAAGATACTAGGTATGGAACCACAGCCAGGCGGTGAACAGAAGGTACTCGCAGAGGCTCCGATGGCTGAAATGTTTAAATATGCTATCACCCTTCGTTCTATGACTCAGGCAAGAGGTAGTTTCACTATGAAGTTTGAACGTTATGAGGAAGTTCCTGCACATCTTGCCGAAAAGATTATTGCAGAGCATAAGGCTGAAGAAGAGTAAAGAAAAGTAGACAAAGTTCATTTTTATAGCCATAAGCGGCTGACATGTCTGATACTCTCAAAGTATCGGATTGTTAGTTGCTTTTTTGTGACTTTATCACTCTTATAAATGCCGTTGCTTTTTTAATTGAGCACCAGTTCTCTCTATGCTAAAATATAGCGGAAGGGGGTGCCTGTATGAGCAAAAAAACGAAAACAGTCTTTGTCTGTCAGGAATGTGGTTTTGAAAGTCCTAAATGGCAAGGGCAATGCGCTTGCGGTCAATGGAATACTATGATCGAAGAAAAAGTGAACGGACATAAGGAAGAGGATAAAAGACGCAGGGGAAATCTAGGAAAGAATATAAAATCTATTAAGCTTTCCGAGATAAGCTCAAGCAACGAGATGAGAATCAACACGGGTATAGGGGAATTGAACCGTGTTTTAGGAGGAGGTCTCGTGAAAGGCTCGTTGATCTTGATTTCAGGGGAACCCGGTATTGGTAAATCCACTATTATTATACAGGCTGCCGCAGAAATAGCTGAACGATATGGAAAGGTCTTGTACGTCACAGGAGAAGAATCAGCTGAACAGATTAAAATGAGAGCGGACAGAGTTTGCAAAAGAAAATTGGACAATCTGTTTATACTTGTGGAGACCAACATGGAAAATATCATACAGGTTCAGAAAGAACTTAAACCTGTATTTTTAATTATAGATTCAATACAAACAATGTATTCTGACAACCTGGAATCAGCACCAGGCAGCGTATCACAAATACGCGCATGCGGAAATGAATTGATGAAGATCGGAAAAGAAAATGATATTCCAATTTTTATTGTTGCACATGTTACTAAGAGCGGCGATCTTGCAGGACCAAAAGTTATAGAACATTTGGTTGATTGCGTTTTAAACTTTACAGGAGAAAGAAATCATGAGCTTAGAATACTGCGCTCATATAAAAATCGTTTTGGTACAACCAGTGAAATAGGCGCTTTTGAAATGACTGAGGAAGGATTGACTGAAATCCAGAATATATCAAAGATCTTTTTGGAAGGGATGGAAGATGGCGCAGAGGGCTCTATCGCGACAGCAATATATGAGGGAACGCGTCCGTTGCTTCTGGAAGTTCAAGCTTTAACATCACCGACTAACGTTGGATTTGCTCGAAGGACTGCCCTTGGGGTGGAACTTTCCAGATTAAATATGATACTGGCTGTCTTAGAAAGGAAGGCTGGGTTATCTCTAATAAATCAAGATGTTTATGTTAATATTGTAGGAGGGTTAAAACCTGAAGGAACTTCCACCGATTTGGCGGTTGCCCTTGCAATCTATTCCACATGCAAGGGATTAAAGAGTTCGAGCAAAGTATTGGCAATTGGAGAAATTGGATTGACGGGAGATTTACGTTCCATACAGCATTCGGAAAAAATTGTTAAGGAAGCTTCAAGAATGGGCTTTACAGAAGTTATTATGCCGCAAAAAAATGCCGCCAGATTAACAGATATATCTGACGGCATAAGGGTGGTCGGCGTGAATAGCCTGCGAGACGCAATTCAAATCATTCGCTATAATGAATAATATGATTTTCTAATAAAAAAATCTTCTCCTGCGACGTCTTCCAAAGAACTCATTCAGTAATATTATAGTGACCAGATCACGGAAAATGTTCCTGCGGCGGTAGAATTGCTGGGATTCAACATTACTTCCAAGCATATCGTATGCAGAAGCAGCTTCGTAAGTCATACCATCATATTGAACTTGTTGTGCAAGATCCGGATACATTCTAAGTACATCATCACAAATCCTATCTGCAGTTTCCATTATCATTTCTGGTGACAGCATTTCGTAGCCATTTACATCAAGTTCGTCGCATGCCATCATAACAAAGGGCATCACTTTGTAATAAACTTCCGGATAGACGCCATGGTATGTCATACGCTGATTATCTTGCATATACATTCTAAAATCCTCCGTTCATTATTAATTTTTATAATCTTGAACATCTATTAACTCATAATATGTTCAAAGTATAGAGAATGTTATATATTGTGAAATAAATAATTAAATGATATTTAAAACATGCAAAAAATGTTAATATTTAATAGATTAAGGATTTGGAACTAATTCAATATTGGACTGATTCAATTTGGTCTTGATTCGTATAAAAGCAGCAGAAGTATTTTTGCTGTATCTGCAAGGTATATTAGAAAGGAACATGTTTTGGAAAATAAATCGTTAGAAATAAGGAAAGCGGTAAAAGGTGATTTAGAGAGAATCAAGGTTATTTGGAAGTTATGCTTTGAAGATGAAGACTACTATATTGATTTTTATTTCAATAACAGGGAATGGCAGGAAGGTATGGCAGTATTGTTGCTTGATGGCAGTATTGTATCAATGCTTACAATGATACCGGCTAATATAACCGTAGAAAATGGAGATACCATTAATAGTGCTATGCTTTATGCGATAGCGACACATCCTCAATATAGGAATCGTGGGCTGGCTGATAAGTTGATGAGATGGAGCAGTAATTATCTATTGTTAAAGCAGATTCCAGCTACTATGCTTGTTCCGGCAGAACCTGCGCTCTACAAATTTTATGATAGGCGCGGCTACAAGACAGAATGTTATATTCGTGAGATGACATTGTCACGCGAATTAATTGAAAATATCAATGAATTAAATTATTCAAAGTGTGAACTTTATTCAGCGGAACCAGAGCGATACAACCAAACAAGAAGAGCACTCCTTAAAGGTTCGACATATGTGGATTATAGGGAAAGTGAAATTTTATTTCAAAAAAAGACATCGCAGCTATTTAATGCAGATATTTATTCAATTAAGATAGAAGGTGGCGAGGGGTGCGCTATCGTGGAGAGAACAGAGGAGATGGTTATTGTGAAAGAGCTCTTAATTGCAGAGAAATTTATTGTTTCTGCAATAAAGGAGATCTCAGTGCAGATGCCTGCTCAAAGATATATTATTAGGACTCCTTCATTTTACAATTGCAATATTGGGGGAAATGTTCGACCTTTCGGTATGGTGAGGGTAAGCAAATTGCCTAACCCGTCACCACATAATATTTATCTTGGTATAGCATATGATTAGTAATTATACACTTGCCCAGATTTTCTTTAGCATTGCAAACCTTGGAAGACCATCCTCTATGGGTACTTTACTTTCTCCCTGAATCAACGGAAGTGCATAATCTATAAATGGTTGAAGTACTCCGTTGCCAGCTTCATTAATCCATTCCCTTGGAACTTTTTTCTCTACATTAGCTACTTCTACAAGATCTACTAATTTTGTATGACATGAGTATTCAGGACCGGGGCCTCTTTCAAAGGCAATCATCTTGTCGGTTTCTCCAGCTTCGGCAGCCTTAAAAGCCTCTTCTCCTGCCATGTATGCTTCTTGTACATCTGTTTCTGAAGCTATATGTGCGGCACATCTTTGAATCAATCCGAATTCTATTCCTCTCACTTTAGCCTTGAACTTTGAACTTGTATAGTTAGCCAAGTTGGCAGCCAGGCCGCCTAGTTTGGCATGCCCAAAAACGTCTTTTTCCTTAGTATCATCGGTAAAATAGGAAGTAATATATGTTCCGTTTTTATCCTTTACTCCTTCAGACACAGCCACAAGAACATCTCCCTTTTCTTCATAAACTTTTTCTATATCAGAAATAAAATCAGCCATATCAAACGGAACCTCAGGTAAGTAGATAAGATCTGGACCGAGACCTTTATATGAAGCAATACCAGCAGCAGCTGTCAGCCATCCAGCATTTCTTCCCATTATCTCAAGAATAGTAATAGATCCAACATCATATACCATTGCATCGCGGTATATTTCCATACAGGTCGTTGCTACATATTTGGCAGCACTGCCGTAACCGGGGCAATGGTCGGTGTGAGCCAAATCGTTATCAATGGTTTTTGGTATGCCGATTACACGGCATTCATAATTATTTTGAGATAGGTAGCTGCTAATCTTACTGCACGTATCCATTGAATCATTGCCGCCATTATAGAAGAAATAACGTATATTATATTTCTTAAATATTTCCAAAATTCGTTTATATTCCCAATCGTCTACCAGGAAATCCTGAAGCTTGTACCTGCAAGTACCAAGGACGGATGCAGGTGTATACATCATTAGCTTCAGCTCGTTTGGGTCTTCTTGGTTCATATCATAAAGCCGATCATCTAATACTCCCTTTATACCATGAGCAGCACCATAAACTCGCGTAACATTATCAGATTTTAAGGCGGCTTCAATACAGCCCAGCGCACTGGCATTAAGAACCGCAGAAGGTCCGCCAGATTGACCGATTAAGCATGCTCCTTTTAATTTAGACATATTTGTACCTCCTCAAATAAGTTGAATCTTTTATTGCTATTCTTTGTCTAGTCTGCAGCAATGCTCATAACCAGACTAAACAGCAGTTAACCTTTTCC
>DUPP01000050.1 GCA_012838265.1 Clostridiales bacterium | reverse complement strand
TAAAATCTCCACAATACAAAAAAACCTCTCATCCCTATAAAGGGACGAAAGGCAATGATTCATATCTTCCGCGATACCACCCAAATTCAGCACTATGCAAGTACTGCACTCTTTTCGAACACAAGGCCTGTTAGCCTGATATTCTATCCCTATAACGTGGGAATACGCCTGAGCCTACTTCTTAATTGGTTCAACCCGGAGCTCGAGAGGGAACTTCAAAATATCTTCTCTGATGTCCACTTCCAGTCAAAGATGGACAATCCCTGGCAGGTCCAATGTAACGCTTAAACCAGAAATTTTTATTATCTTCTTTGTGCGTTACAACGAGATTGGGAGTATCACCGCCTCGTTATTTCTACTTTCCTCTGTCATTGCTTTTTCGATATAAATGATTAAAATTTATATTAATCACTAAGAACATAAATGTCAATAGGTAATGAACAATTATTTTTTATCTATCCAATACCATTATTCGTTCTTCATGGCTAACTGCTGATGATAACGTTTTGCTTCTATACAATCTCTTGCGATTTGTTCTGATAGTTCCTGCACACTATTGAATTTAATTTCTGGTCGTAATCTCTCAAGAAATTCAACGCGAATCTGTTTTCCGTAAAGCTCGGTACTAAAATTAAAAATATGGGTTTCAATATTCTTTTTATTGTCTCCGATAGTTGGCTTGATACCAACATTTGTTACACCTTGATAGTCTACACCATTGTATTTGCAATAAGTTACATAGACTCCGTGCGCAGGAGTCACCATTGTCTCATCAATCAGAACGTTGGATGTAGGAAAACCAATAGTCCTGCCAATTTTATTACCGACTACAACTTCTCCCCGCACCATATAATTTCTACCCATGTATTTTTTACATTCGCCTACTTTACCTTCTCTTATTAGTTTTCTGATCAGTGTACTACTTACCAGGTTGCCATCTATTTTATACGGCTCAAGTACGTGTATACCAAAGCCGGCTTTCATTCCTGCCCTTGTTAATGTCTCGGGGCTTCCTTCTGCTTTATAGCCGTAATGATAATTAAAGCCACAGTATGCCTCTCGCATCTTAAAGGTATCAACTAGCAGTTTTTGAACGAATTCTTCCGCTGATAAATGCTGAATGAACTTATTAAATTTCAAAGAGAAAAGATAGTCTACTCCCAATGATTTTATAATCTCAGCCTTATCTTCCGGATACATAATGTTTTTAATGACTAGTTTACCCGCTAATACATTCTTTGGATGGTTGGTAAAAGTAAATACAGCACTTTTAAGTCCAGCCATTCTAGCACTTTTTACAGTCCTTCTTATCAATTCTTGATGGCCTTTATGCACGCCATCAAAATTTCCTAAAGCGATTACAGTTTCCTTTATGTCTTTAATTTCTTCTAATGTATTAAACTGCTTCATCTTTCACTCCCCGCCTGATAAAAAACCTTGTCAGTGATAAGTTTGTTTTTTTCTTTATTATAGAATACTACCCCGAGAAATTCAGTATAATCTTGAGGTGGTGTCTTATTATCATGATTAAGATACACATTATATGCACTTTTATACTCTTGACGAATGTTGAATTCATCCTTACTGTTTAGATATTCCGGTTCTTTAACTATAGTAACATCTGACATATTCAGATACTTTCCGTTTATAAACAATCTAGCCTTTTTCTCGTTTACATATACTTGTCCAAAATGAATCAAAGGAAAATCCGTTTTCAGTAGATACTGCTCAGGACCGTTTTTAGTCAATTCTTCTATAGTGACTGTATTATCCAGAGTAAAGGCTCCGCTCGCTGTTCTTATGAGGCAGCTCATGGCAGCACCGCAACCTAGAATCTTACCTGCATCATGACAAATCGTTCTTATATAAGTACCCTTTGAACATTCAACATCAAATAAAACTCTATTTTTATTTAAATCGATGTTGATTACAGTAATATCTTTTATGTTAACTTCCCTGGGTTCTATCTTTACGCTTTCCCCTTTTCTAGCATATTCGTATAGTCGTCTTCCCTTCACACGTACTGCTGAGTACTGAGGTGGATATTGAGAAATAATACCCTTAAATCCAGTAAGTACCTCCCTAATTTTACTCTTATCAGCAGCAAACGAACCCCGGCTATCACTAATAACTGTACCCCATATGTCCTGAGTATCAGTCTCTATTCCAAGCTGCATTTCACACCGGTACTTTTTATAATCTAAATCGAGATATTCAATAATACGAGTAGCACTTCCTATACATATAGGAAGCACACCTGCCGCCATGGGGTCAAGAGTACCGGCATGTCCTATTCGCTTGATCCCTGTTAGTTTTCTAAGCAATTGCACTCCGTCAGTAGAAGTCATGCCCGCAGGCTTTAAAAGGTTAATAATTCCATCCCTGATCATGCTTACAACTGTATCTCCGTTTTCTTTACTCTATCCTCAACTTCTTCTAAATATGTTATGATTTCAGCTGTAATTAGCTTTTTAGCCTCCTCAAGAGAAGTTGAAAGAGTACATCCAGCAGCTTTCTGATGACCACCTCCGCCAAATTTTTGAGCAATTATCGATACATCTCCGTATGTTTTTGAACGAAGACCAACTTTAATTTCATTTTTTTGTTTTTCTTTCAGAAATGCCGATATTTCAACTCCCCTAATATTTCTTAGCGTTGATATGACACCTTCTGTTTCTTCCATCAAAGCACCTGTTTTATAAAGCATTTCCTGTGTTACATATGCTATATTTGCCTTTCCGTTAAATAGCATTTCCATATTCTCAAAGATTTCACAAGCTATTTTAATCTGCTCGAATCTAACATTTTGATAAATTTCTACACTTATCTTTTCTAAATCAATTCCTATATCAAAAAGCTCAGCCGCTATAAGATGAGTGGTTTTTGTTGTATTTGTATATTGGAAATTTCCCGTATCTGTGATGATAGCAGTATATATTCCCTCCGCAATTTTAGAATCAATCTTTACATCTAACAGCTTGATTAGCTCAAAAATGACCTCACTGGTTGAAGAAGCATCTTCATTTACATAATTTAGGTCCGCAAATAGCTGGTTTGTCTTATGATGATCTAGATTTATACTGCTTTTTCCAGATAGAAATTTTTCCTGTCTTAGAGGGAACCGCCCTATATCACTGCAATCAATAGCAATCGATAAGTCCGGTTCATCAACAATACGCTGATCATATGTGCAGTAATTATTATCTAGAAAACGCAGATAGGAAGGGATTTCATCCTCTATTAGTATATGTGCTGTTTTTCCAAGATTTCTAAGTGCTACGCACAGCGCAACTGATGAGCCTAAAGTATCCCCATCTATAATAATATGAGGAATTAATAATACAGTTTTTGCTTCCTTGATCTTATTCGCTATCTCTTTCAAAATATTTTTATTCATCTTTCACTTCCGTTTTTTCAATATCCAACTCATCTATTAGCTTTGAGATATGCCTCCCATATTCCAGGGAAGTATCTATTTTGAATGATAGATCCGGCACATGCCTTAGCTTAATCTGCTTTCCTATCTCTCTTCGTATTAAGCCCTTTGCGCTTTTAAATGCAGCAAGTACATCATTCTTTTCTTCACTGCTGATTTCTTCATCAGCGCTATTACCTAATTTTGTAATAAAAATGGTAGCATAACTTCCATCCTCAGTTACTTCTACACCTGAGACCGTTACTATACCTCCAGACAGCCTGGGATCCTTTATCTCCTTAAGAAGCATATTGCTAACAATTCTTCTGATTTCTTCACCCAAACGTCCTTTTCTATATACTCTGCCCATATCAATTACCTCTGATCAATTATTTATTACTAACGTTTTATTTCTTCCATTTTGAACGCTTCAATTATATCTCCTTCCTTAATGTCATTATAATTCTCTATACCGATACCGCATTCATATCCATGTGCAACTTCCTTCACATCATCCTTAAATCTCTTGAGGGATGAAATTTTGCCCTCATGAATAACAATACCATCTCTGACAAGCCTAATCTCAGCATTCCTTTGAACCTTTCCTTCCAGTACATAAGCACCAGCAACAGTTCCTACACCTGGAACCTTAAAAAGATTCCTAACTTCTATTTTACCCAGCACTACTTCTTTAAATTCAGGATCAAGCATACCCTTCATAGCTGCTTCTACATCGTCAATTACGTCATAAATAACGCGATATGTTCTGATTTCAATACCTTCACGCTCTGCCATGGTAGAAATTACTGTACTTGGTCTTACATTGAAAGCAATAATTACAGCCCCTGCAGTGCTTGCAAGCATAATATCCGACTCCGTAACTGTGCCGACTGCTGCATGAATAATCTTAACCTTTACATTTTCATTCTCCAATTTTTCAAGAGACTGAGTTAAGGCTTCTACCGATCCCTGTACATCAGCCTTAATGATTAGGTTGAGTTCCTTAATTTCACCTTCTTTGATCTGACTAAACAGCTGTTCCAGAGTTGTGCTGGAGTTCCTCGCCATAACCTCTTCTCTCAGTTTAAGTCTTCTGTTTTCTGCAATCTCACGTGCTATCCTGTCTTCTCTTACAGCATTAAATTCGTCACCTGGCTCAGGTACATCGGTCAGGCCAAGAATTTCTACTGCTGTTGCAGGCCCAGCCTTTCTTATGGAATCACCCTTATAGTTGGTCATCGCCTTGATTCTTCCCGAACAAGTTCCCGCTACAACACTCATGCCAGTCTGCAACGTTCCGTTTAATACTAAAAGAGTTGCTACTGGACCTTTATTTTTATCCAATCTGGCTTCAATAACAATACCCATTGCAAGACGATTTGGATTTGCTTTTAATTCCATGACTTCAGCCTGAAGCAAAATCATTTCAAGCAGGGAATCAATTCCTTCTCCTGTCTTTGCAGATACAGGAACACAAATAGTATCCCCGCCCCATTCTTCAATGAAAACTCCATTATCTGCTAAGTCCTGCTTTACACGTGTCAAATTTGCACTAGGTTTATCGATTTTATTGATTGCTACGATAATTGGAACATTTGCTGCCTTTGCATGACTGATAGCCTCGATTGTCTGAGGTTTAACGCTATCATCAGCTGCTACAACCAATATGGCAATATCTGTAGCGTGTGCACCTCTCGCCCTCATTGAAGTGAAAGCCTCATGTCCCGGTGTATCCAAAAATACAATCTTTTGACCGTTTGAGTATACCTCTGAGGCACCAATATGCTGTGTAATACCACCGGATTCTGATTTAGTAACATTGGTTTTTCTGATTGCATCCAGCAAAGATGTTTTACCATGATCTACATGACCCATTACAGCAATTATTGGAGCTCTGACTTTCAAATCTTCTTCTTTGTCCTCAAAGAGCTCTAGTCCTTCTTCCACAACATCATCTTCTACCTTACCTATAACTATATTAACACCCAGTTCCTCACCCAGAACTACTACGGTTTCTTCATCAAGATTTTGATTGATATTAGCCATAATACCCAGTTTCATCAAGGTCATTATAACCTGTGAAGTGGTTTTTTCTATCTGCTCCGCGAGACCAGCAACTGTAATTGGTACTTTGATTACCTTAGTTCCTGGTGGAAGCTCATCTAGATTGATTTCAGGTTCCACAGGTTTCGGTGGAGGAGTTGTTTTTTTCGCAGCAGCTGCGCCGCCTGGTATATTCTGTTGTTTGCCTCCACGTTTTTGTTTTTGTTGTGACTGCTGTTGATTGCTTGACTTTTGCTTGGCTTGATTAGATTTATCACTTTGCTGTTTCGATGGTGATTGAGCACTTTTCGATTTTGATTTTTTACCAGCTTGCTGCTTCTGTTCTGCAGATATAGAATCCGTAGTTTTTTGACTGACAGTTTTAGAACGCGCATCAGCTGCTTTTTTTTGTACATCTTTTTGTACATCCTTGCGTTCCGGTTTACTTATTTGATGATCTTGTTTTACATCACTCTGCTTACGCTGATCTTGTTTCTGCAAAGAATCGCGTTGCACTGGTCTTTGCTGTTGAGATGTAATATCAGATTGCTGTTTATTACCCTTTGATCGGCTAGTAGTATCCGTAGATTGGCTTTTTTTAGATGCTTGCTGTTTAGCATTTAGTGATTTGTTTTGTTGATTTTGTGCCGCTGAAGCAGGTCTTGCAGTCTTTGTTGCAGGGCTTGCACTTGGTTTGACAGCTGCCTTAACAACCACCTTAGGTTCTTCTTTTACTTCTTCTTTTATTTCTGTTTTCTTTGGTTTTACTTTAACAATTTTTGTCTCCGAACCACTTTTACTGCGTAAAATATTGTTCTTAACTGCGATGGCATCTATCTCCGTTAATACGCTCATATGACTCTTAGCTTCAATCCCCATGGATTTTAATCTATCTAACAATTCTTTACTTGTCATATTCAGTTCTTTTGCTAACTCATGTACTTTTACATTGGACATTAGAACACCTCCATTCATTTTTGTCACTCATCGATTTCCGTTAATATTATATCTGCAAAATTTTTATCAGTAATGCCGAATACACCTCTTCCCCGATTTCCCGTAACTTTTGACAACTCAACCGATTTTCCATAGATGCGCACTGGAATTCCGTTCTTTTCCGATAGCTTCATCAGTTTATTTATTGTATTCTCTGATAGATCTTCTGATAAAATTAACAGTTTCAACTTTTTTTGCTTTATGCTGTTAAGACATGTATGATATCCGGAAATCAAGTTTCTGGATTTAGCTGCGAAACCTAAATAACTGTCAACCTTTTTTCTCATAGTCAGACAGCTCCTTAAATAAGTTATCCAGCTCCTGCTCCCCTATTCTTATGTTTAAACCTCTACAAACAGCTTTTTTCTTTTTTGCCTTTACGTGGCACTCTTTATCGGGGCACAAGTAGATGCCTCTGCCATTTGCCTTACCAGTTGGATCGATTCTTGCAGTGCCATTGTCCGCAACGATTCGAATCAACTCACGCTTTGGTTTTGATTCCATGCATCCCACGCATCTTCGCATTGGAATTTTTTTTGTTTTCACAGATGCACCTCCTGACTACTCCTCTATTTCATTTCCTTCGTTCTGTTCTTCATCGGTAAGATCAATAATAATAGGTTCGCTGTCTTCAATAATAGATTCACTCTCTGTAACCGCATCTTCATTGCCCTCACCGATATAATCTATATCATCGAATTCTTCAGCTTCATCGGCAAAGAATTGAGAATGACTTTTTATGTCTATCTTCCATCCGCAAAGCCTGGCTGCAAGCCTTACATTCTGGCCTTCCTTTCCAATAGCTAAAGACAACTGGTAGTCTGGAACGATAACTGTTGCAGACTTTCCATCCTCATTGATAATGACTTTTTCCACCTTAGCAGGGTTTAAAGCGCTGCTGATCAATTTTTCCGGTTCGTCACTCCAGTTAATAATATCAATTTTTTCTCCAAACAGCTCATCAACGATTGCTTGGACTCTTGCTCCTCTTGTACCGACACATGCTCCCACAGGATCTACATTTTCATCAGCAGTATAAACAGCTATTTTTGTTCTTGATCCTGCTTCCCTTGCAATACTTTTTATTTCAACAATTCCATCCTGTATTTCGGGTACTTCAAGTTCGAAAAGTCGCTTTACGAGTCCAGGATGTGATCTTGATAAGTACACCTGCGGACCCTTGGTTGTTTTTTTGACATCCATTATATATACTTTTATTCTATTATTTACAATATATTTCTCGCCGCTTACCTGTTCTGTTACAGCTAAGATACCTTCTGTTCTTCCCATATTGACAAACACAGTTTCATTACTTATTCTCTGAATAATTCCAGTTACTATCTCTGATTGGCGACTTGAAAAATCATCATAAATTTGTCCTCTCTCGGCTTCCCTTATTCTCTGAACAACTACCTGCTTGGCAGTCTGTGCAGCTATTCTGCCAAAATCCCTCGGTGTTACCTTTATTTCCAACACATCTCCGATTTGATATTTGATATCTATTTCCCGTGCGTCTTCGAGCGATGCTTGTGTTAAATCATCCTCAACAACTTCAACGATATCTTTTCGCATAAAAACATCGATATCACCGGTTTCTTTATTAATATTAACTCTAACATTTTGGGCAGTCCCATAATTTTTTTTATATGCTGATACCAGGGCAGATTCGATAGCTTCAATAAGAAGATCCTTTGATATTTCCTTTTCTTTTTCTAATTCTTCTACTGCAATAATAAATTCTCTATTCATTATATTCTAATATCCTCCTTAAAAAAGAACCGCAAGCTTGGTCTTTGATACTTTTTCCATAGGTAATTCAATTCTGTTTTCTTTCTCATCTACTATTATCAAATTTCCGTCCTCAATGCCTGACAGCTTCCCAGAATAAGCCTTCTTTCCATTAATTGCTTGATATAAAGTAACATCTACAAAGCGTCCTGCAAATTTAACATAATCACTGTCTTTGATCAGCTCTCTGTCTATTCCTGGTGAGGATACTTCTAGATAATAATTTTGTTTTATAGGATCAAGTTCGTCTAATCTAGCACTAAGATATTTACTGACTTTCTCACAATCATCAGTACTGATACCTTCTGCTTCAGAGCCTTGATTTCGGTCTATAAAAACCCTCAGAAACCAATCCTTTCCTTCTTTAATAAATTCGACATTATAAAGCTCATATCCATTTTTTTCAAGGAACTCTTCTAACTCTTTAGCAACGAGATCCTTTATGCTGCTTTTAGCCATTTTTTATCTCCTTTTGAATAGGTTTCTTATATAACATTCCGGCACACAAAAGTGAAAGAGTGGGATTGCCCACTCTCTGCATTTACAAGCCAAGTTTATTACTACTATTTAAGAGTAACACATAAGCTTTGCTATTGCAAGTTCTTTTCTTAAAAAAGAGATAACTGATCTGATTCAGGAAGCTCAGAAAGAACCCCATGTTCTGTTAGCGCTTTGATAGCTGTTTTATTCAACTTTGCTCTGCTGCTCATATCATCAATAGACAAAAAAGGTTTTTTAGCATATTCTGTCACTAGGGCTCTTGCTGCGTTTTCACCTACACCAGATAAGGCTGAGAAAGGGAGTCTTACTTTTCCATCTTCCGGCAAAAAACGAATCTCGTGTGATTTACCTAGTTTTGCTGGATAAAATTCGTAACCTCTTGCATACATTTCATATGCTACTTCCAGCACTGTCAATTCTTCTGCTTCTTTATTAGTAGCATTCTTACCCTTTGCCTCAATTAATTCAATTTTCTCCCGCACTGCTTTTGACCCTTTCATGATTGTCTCGGCATCAAAATCGTTCACTTTTGTAGTAAAGAATGTTGAATAAAACTCTACCGGATAATATACCTTGTAATATGCAATACGATAGGACATCATTACATAAGCCACCGCATGAGCTTTAGGGAACATATATTTTATCCTTCTGCATGATTCTATGTACCATTCCGGAACATTATGTTTCGTCATAAGCTCTGCTTCCTCTGTCGTAATACCTCGACCTTTTCTTACGTTCTCCATGATTTTAAATGCTGTCTTATGGGGAAGACCCTTCAGGATTAGATAGTTCATGATATCGTCTCTTGTTGATATTGCATCCTTCATAGTTGCTGAACCATCCCTAATAAAATCTTGTGCATTATTTATCCACACATCTGTACCGTGGGAAAAGCCTGATATTCGAACCAGATCAGCAAATGATGCCGGTTTGGTATCATCCAGCATCTGTCTTACAAACTTTGTCCCAAATTCAGGGATTCCATACGTTCCGTGAGTAAATTTATAGTCAGGATCCTTGATATCCAGACTATCTATTCCGTTAAAGATACTATCTACTCTCTTATCTTTAAGGGGAACCTTCAACGGATCCAGCCCTGTCATATCCTGAAGCTGCCTTATCATGGATGGAACATCATGACCAAGTATATCTAGCTTAAGCAAATTCTCATCTAATGAATGATAATCAAAATGCGTAGTTATTATGTCGGTTTCCATATCGTTTGCAGGGCGCTGAACTGGACAAAACTCATAAATTTCATGCCCATCTGGAACAATAATAATACCGCCTGGATGCTGCCCGGTCGTTCTTCTTACTCCTGTACAGCATTTAGCTAAACGGTCAGCTTCCCATTTATTTACTGGCTGCTGACGCTCTTCAAAGTATTTCATAACAAAACCATAAGCTGTTTTATCTGCTATAGTTCCGATAGTACCTGCTCTAAATACGTTTTCCTTACCGAAAATATCCTCTACATATTTATGCGCTACTGGCTGATATTCTCCTGCAAAGTTAAGGTCTATATCAGGCTCCTTATCACCTTCAAATCCAAGAAATACTTCGAAAGGAATATTAAAGCCGTCTTTTTTATATTCTTCCCCACATTTTGGACATACCTTATCCGGCATATCAATACCACAATCATAACTTCCATCTAATATGAATTCGGAATTTTTACATTCAGGATTGGGGCATATGTAATGGGGTGGAAGCGGATTGACCTCTGTAATTCCTCCCATAGTTGCAGCAAATGAGGAACCCACAGAACCTCTTGAGCCAACTAAATATCCATCTGACAGCGATTTTTGAACAAGCATTGCTGCTGATACATACATAACTGCATATCCATTATTAATGATGGAATCGAGCTCTCTGTCCAATCGTTCCTGTACTATTTTAGGAAGAGGATCACCATAGATTCTTATGGCATTTTCTATACAACTGCTTCTAAGCTTTTCATCAGCACCGTCGATTTTGGGAGGAAATTTTCCGCTAGGTACTGGCGCTAATTTTTCAATCATATCCGCAATATGATTTGGGGCATCTATTACAACTTCCCTTGCAAGTTCAGCCCCCAGATAATCGAATTCTGCAAGCATTTCCTCTGTAGTTCTAAGATAAAGGCCCTTATCACCTTCAATGTCTTTATATCCCTGACCAGCCATAAGTATTTTTCTATACAAAGACTCCTCAGGTTCGGAGTAATGAGCATCGCACGTGGCCACAACCGGTTTGTTTAGTTTTTTACCAAGTGCAATAATTTTGCGATTTATTTCTTTAAGCGTTTCTACATCAGCAACTCTGCCGTTATCGATGAGAAACTGGTTATTTGCAAGAGGTTGTATTTCGAGATAATCATAATAATCTGCAATTTGTTCCATTTCCTCTTGCGGCTTGCCATTCAAAATGCCCTGATAAACTTCCCCTGCCTCGCATGCTGAACCAATAATCAATCCCTCACGATATGCACTCAAAATTGATTTTGGAATTCTAGGTTTCTTATAAAAATATTTCAAATGCGAGATAGATACTAGCTTATAAAGATTCTTTAATCCTTCTTGGGTTCTAGCCAATATTATTATATGATTTGTATTTTTTGACTTGTAATCTATCTTTTTTCCTGTATCACCGGAATCATCATAAAGATAGCCTTCCAGTCCATAAATGACCTTCAAGTCAAGTTTTTCATACAATAATGTTTTTTGTGCATCCGGGAAAGCCTGTACTACTCCATGATCAGTCACAGCTATAGCTTTCTGACCCCATCTTGCAGCGGTTCTAATCATTTCTGATACATCGTTTAGTCCATCCATGGCACTCATCTTTGTGTGTGCGTGAAGCTCGACTCTCTTTTTTTCACTGTGATCCTGACGACCTTCTTTCTCAATTTTTTCAATATCCTTACCTATAAGTACCAATGCATTCTCAAATGTGTCAAATTCAGTATTGCCCCTAATTTTTACATAATCCCCGGGTTTTAGATTATGGTCAATATCATTCCATTTGTTTTCAGACGCAAAAACCTTTACGCAAACTGAAGTTGTTTTATCTGTTATCAACAATGTAACGAGTTTTTTATTATTCTTAATAGTTCTGGCTTCTTTGTGAAATAGAGTTCCATTTATTACAGCAGTTCCTATATCCACAGTTAAGCTGGATATGGGAACTGATTCTTCACGGATTCTTTTTCCCATAATTCTATTTCCAACTACTGGGGTCTCTTGTCTGTCTTTACCATTCCATTTTGACATGCCATTTCCATTACCCCTGCTGTTGCTGCCATTTTCATTTAAAGCAGCTAATTTCGCCGCTTTTTCAATTTCAGCTTGTTCTTTTTTTGACAACTCATTTTTTTTGCGAGCTATTTCTAAATAGCTATCCTCATTATTGATAAATTCTACTTTAACCTCGAGTCCAAAATCCCGCCTCAGGTACTTTTCAAATCTTTGAGCTACCTTATTATTAAGTACTTTGACCGCCATATCCCCTAAAGCCTTAATTGTCAGTTTACCATTTTCATAAATAAATTCTTTTGTAGATATTGTCTTCGTAATAGCTGCATGACTACCATTTATCTCATTAATCATATGTTCTATGTAGTGATTAATTATTTCCTTTTCGGATAAAATCATATCCTCATATATGAAATTGAACGAAACTCCCTGTAGCCCAGGTACTTCTTTTAAAATGGTATTAGAGATACGGTTAACATCAGGAAAGGGTATTACGAAATTAAGTTTGATATCTATAGAAAGAACAGCCGTTTCTTTCAAAACAACTGCCTTTTCAATAGAGTATATATATCTGTCCCTAGGATGCTTTCCTATTTTATTCCAATGTATTGTATTTTCAATTAATGCTTTCAACTATTGCCTCCGTATTTGATATCTCTACATTGTGTTTTCCGTATTATCTTCTTTGAACAGTATAGTAAGAGAGATTGCCAAGCCTGCAAGACTAACCTTGTATTTTTATTAGTTTTTATTAAATTAGTATTTTTTCCTGTTCGATATATTTGATTAGTTCTTTTGAAATGTCTTCTTCTCGAACGTTTTTAACTGGTTTTCCTTTTTTAAAAATAAGGCCTTTTCCTTTACCACAAGCCACACCGAAAGCAGCCTCCCTGGCCTCTCCAGGACCGTTGACTTCACAACCCATTACTGCAACTGTAAAAGAAGGTAATTGTCTGTCTTTCATCTTTTTTTCCATGGGTTTTAGTGCATTTTCAATTTCCAATGCAATTTCAGACAGGTTAACACCGCATCTTCCACATGTAGGGCATGAAACGAAACGAATGATACTGTTCCTCAAATCTAAAGCTTTTAAGATTTCTGCTGCAAAATACACTTCGTTTATTGGATCCCCTGTCAGGGAAACCCGCATTGTATCTCCTATACCTTGTAAAAGCAGTGCCCCTATGCCAATAGCTGACTTTACTTTACCGCTTTCTAAAGTTCCTGCTTCTGTTACACCAATGTGCAAAGGATAATCTGTCTGTTCATGTATTAAATTATAGGCTTTATAATTCAGTTTGACATCGGATGACTTCAGCGAAACGACGAGGTCAGAAAAATCCATGTCCTCAATCATCTTTATATTTTTCAATGCACTTTCAACTAAGCCTTCAGCTGTGACCCCATTATATTTTTTTAAAATCTCTTTTTCCAATGAACCCGAATTTACTCCGATTCGAACTGGGATTCGTCTTTCTTTGGCTGCATCAATGACAGCTTTCACCCTTTCTCTGCTGCCTATATTGCCAGGATTAATTCGTATCTTGTCCGCTCCGTTTTTTATGGAAGCTATTGCAATACGGTAATCAAAGTGGATGTCTGCAACCAGCGGAACCTTTACATTCGCTTTGATTTCTCTAAAGGCTTCTGCAGCTTCCATATCGGGAATGGCGCAGCGAACTATATCACAGCCAGCCTCAGCCAATCGTTCAATTTGTCTGATTGTTTCAGCTACGTTTCTGGTATCTGTGTTTGTCATGGATTGTATGGTGATCGGGGCACCTCCGCCTATAGGAATGTCCCCGCACATTACTTGTTTACTCATAATAAAAACCTTCCGATATCCTGAAAAGTGACATAAATCATTAATCCAAACAAAAGCAGTAATCCGACAAAATGGATTGTCCCTTCGGTTGTATCACTAATAGTTTTTCCTGTAAATATCCTGATTATCAGGAATAAGGCACGCCCTCCGTCTAATGCCGGGAAAGGCAGCATGTTTACAATTGCTAGATTCAAACTTATAAAAGCTGTTAGCTGAGCCAGGTATATCCAGCCCATTCTTGCCGTATCGCCTACTATATAGACAATTCCTACAGGGCCAGTTAATGCATCTGCTGAGACTTTACCTGAAATCAGTTGACCGATCATCTTAATCATCTCAACTCCCATTTCAAAAGTACTTTTAGTACCCAGCACAAGTGCTTTCACTGGATTTTTTGTAGAATCTGGTTGTATGCCAATAACCCTGCGCTCCCCCTCAATTGCAACATCTACTTCAAATGGTATTATTGTTCCGTCGCGGTCCGCTATTATCGTCAAAGTTTCCTTTTCACTGTTACCTATAGCTTCGAGTATTTCGCTCCATTCCTGAATCTTTTTATCCTCTATTTGTACTATGGTGTCCCCAGCCATTAATCCTGCTTTTCCTGCAGGCAAATCTGGTGATATTTCCTTGATTGTGGTGTTTGGAATGCCAATAGAAATAAATACTATAGCAAGAATTACGATTGCAAGTAATAGATTCATAACTGACCCTGCAATAACGACAAGCATTTTTGCAGGAATAGGTTTATTATTAAAGGCTGCAGAATCTGCTGATTCTTCATCTTCACCTTCCATTTTACAGTATCCCCCAATAGGTAATGCCCTCAGAGAGTACTCCGTATCGCCCTTCTTGAATTTAAACAGCAGCGGTCCCATCCCAAGAGAAAATTCATTTACTTTTATACCAACTGCTTTTGCAGTTATAAAATGACCAAATTCATGCACAAATATGAGCAGACAAAAAATTAAGATTGCATACACAATCACCATAATTTCAATTCCCCCCTGATTTTACAATCGATCTCAAATATCTCTTCAAATTCTAAATTATATTTTGGATTATGTTTCTGCATTACTTTATTTATAGTATTCTGAATATCTAAAAAACTTATCCGTTTTTCTAAAAACTGCTGAACCAGTACCTCATTT
>DUPP01000049.1 GCA_012838265.1 Clostridiales bacterium | reverse complement strand
TGTCTGGTCCAGGCATTATTGTCAATAAGATTGATGCCACTAAAAATGATAAGATTAAACTTGTTTCCATATTTGTATTATTTGCTTTTATTTAATGTTCGTCTGTTTACAATGACCGCTAACGGTTTGCGTGTATGAGAAGTAGCGGTTTAAAAAGCACTTCACTTTCGGTTTTGCACTGACTTTATTAAAAGTACTAACCTTTGATTTAGCACTAAACCCGCTATTTCTTATACACGCTGTTAGCACACGTATTTATTTGTTTTTCATATAGTTATTCAGTTTTTTAATCGGCTCTCTAAAAGCTTTTTCCATTCGAACTGAAACGTCAATTAAATATTCATTCATTTTTATCCAATCACTTTCTTCAAAGTAGCTTACTCCGTCAAGTTGGGCTTTAATTCTACAAGTTACTTTTTCGTCCATTCGTTCCCAAATCAAAGGTTCGCCAAAGTCTGCTTCTATTTTGTCTTTCATCTTGTAGATAAAGTCAAATAGTTCTTTATTTTCTTCTTGACTACCACGATTAAAAATGATTTCACTTCTACAATAATTGTTGCTCATTGCAAGATTTATGTTAACTCCGCTCATTCCAATTCCTTTTCCTATCCAACTTTCTTTTGATGGCGAATTATTTGAAAAGAGATTGTTTACTTGATTACTTGCATTTATGAATTGTTCCCAAAATTTTAACCTTACGTGGTGTCGATTTTTTAAAGACTCTTGAACTTCAATTTCTTCTTGGGCTTTGGTTGCTATGCTAATTGCGAAGTCTTCCGTGTCTTTTGTCGGCAAAATCTGTTCTACATTCAGAAAAAGTTGCTCGTCAAATGCAAAAGGCGTAACCTTAAAACATTGAAGCCTAATTTTGAAATTCATTAACCACAAAACTGTTGAAGTCACTTCTTTCCTGAAGTTGGCTGCAATTAAAATTAGTCTTTGCGAGTTTAGTCCTTGGTTAAGTACAATTTCTGAAATGTCTCGGTTGTCAAAAAAGTCAGATAGCTTTTCTTGTGCTATTCCTGATGAGCCTAAAAAGTCTTGATAAATTTTAACTATGTCTTGTTTTGTCAAGCTAGCACAATAAGAAGCATATTTTATTACTTGCCAAGTTACATCTTTTCCTGAGTCGTCCAGTTTGTTCTCAATGATTACTAAATTCCCAAGTTTGTCTAATGCAAGTAAGTCAAGTCGCTCGTTTGTTTCATTAAATCCACTAAATTCCTTTTGTATAATCAACAATTCTTCGCCAAGTGAACTCGGATTGTTCGCTATCCACTCTTGCAAATGTTCCCTTTCTCTGAATTTCAGTTCGGAAAAAGTCTTTTGTTTAAGTTTCGATATTCTGTTCTTATCTCTGTCGATTAAATACATTCGTTTCGTTCTTTTATATGTGTGCTAACGTTCCGCGGGTATGCGAAGTGCCTGTGTTGCGCCTGCGGCAGGCATTTTGTATACCCGCTGTTGTCGGCTGGATTTTTTGTTAGTTGCCATATTTCAATTCCATTAAATTTGCAATTCTAGTATACTTTGGCTCATTACGGCGATTATATTGATAAACATAAGTATCTGGATACATGTCTTTGCGAATTATTCTTCCAATTTCTATACATAAGCCTGCCGGAGCTGCTAAGAAAAGATGTATTTCCTCATAATTATAATGAAGTTCGTCAAAGTGATTCTTGATGATATTCTTCACGTTTTCGACATCATTTTTGTAATTAAATTTTGACAACGCTGGTTCGTTTATAGAAACAGCTATTAGATCAAACTCAACTTTAAGTGAACTAGTTATATCGATTTCTTGAACAACAGCACTTATACTCACAGATACTGCCAAAATACGATTGTTTTGCAAACTCTTCTGTTCGTTTATTTCATAATCATCTGATTTTTCATCGAGAACCCATTCGTTAGCATTTTCATAATACTGGTATATCGATACATTAGATGAATTATTCTGAATTAAAAACCCAAAATATACTAACAAAGGAATCGGGGCTAAGGGGAATATATGAATATCTTGATGCGAATTTTGAATTACTTGGATAAATAAACTGTGAACACTATCAAAACAACTATTCCATTCATCTGTTGATTCAGGACGAACATTTACCAAAGATGTCTTATAAATTTCTGAAAAAGCTAGATTAGGAAACTTGTTTGATATTTCTACGGTACTTAGCTTGCCACCCATCAACTTAAGATCAACAATTATTTTTCTTGAACTATCTTTTTTATATTTAGAGTGATTAAGGTAATATTTGCCATGTTTCGCAGGATTAACAGTGTAATCGTATGTCCATTTAGACAAAGTGGTATTCCAGCTATAAAATTCGAAATAACTTTGATCAGTATCAGTATCAATGTTTCCAATAATAAATCCAGCAGGATAGTTGAAATCTTCAGCCCTTGCTTGACGGCAAGAGCAAAACTCTACACTAATAGTTGGATCATAAACTACATTGGATTCATGGCAATGACCTCCTAAATAGAGATCAATATCATATTCATTCAGCAATGTTCTAAAATTATTCCTTACCATTTCATTTAAATCGTCCAACCTATGGTGCCCAATTGCGATTTTAATTGGTGTACTATTCAATTCGGGGTTGTCGCAAAATAGCTTAGATAGTTTTTTCAAACCAAGATGTAGTTTCCCTGACTCATTATCTGAGTCGCAGCACATCCAAGCAGTATTCAGATGAATTATTGCTACGTTATTGTCAAATTTTTGACAAAAGTGAATTGCGCTCTTAGGGTAGTCTTTATTGGTAATTTCTTTGTATGAAACAAAGAAATCAGCTTGTCCCTTAATTAGTTCTTCAAAGATTTCATCCTTCTCAATTAAATTATTAAATTTCCAAAGTTCTTTACATCTATCAACTCTTCCTAGGGGTACATTTCTGTTTACATCATGGTTTCCTGGGACAATGTATATTTTATCTTGTGACAAACATAAAATTTGAGCAATACCCAGAATTAGTTCCTTTGCCTCTGAATATCCTTGATTTTTATCACTTAAATCGCCGGTTATTAGTATAAAGCTAAATGGTGTATTTTCTTTTATTTCCTTCAAAAGAGCCATTCGCATTATTTCAGTTTTAATTCCAGATAATGAGTGCAAGTCAGATATATGCAACCATCTATATTTCATACTTTCTCCTCAATCTCATTAAATATTACATTCGTATCTAAAGCAGAAATTCCATTCTCGCTTACAAGAAACCACTTATTAGTCTTCCTACCAACGATAACAAAAACCATGTTTTCGAATAAATTCCTATTGATCGAATATTGCTTTAACCAGTCATCAGTATCACATTTTGATGGATTTGGATAATCTTCAGGATGCGTATGCCAAGTACCTAAGTAAACTTCTCGATTCCCCGATTTTGAAAATCTTTTTTGAAGTGTTTTATTGTGCTTGTTTGATTTAATCTTAAATGAACATCTGCTCCGTTTATCATTGCTATCAGGTTCTGTTGCAAAGGTTATTGATATTTTTGACTCATCAATACTATGCATACCAATTAAAATCCCACAAGCCTCATTTTGATTATTGTATTGTTTATATAAGTTAAATTTATTTATTACACTTTCACATACTAATATCGAAATTGGTGGGGTGATGCTCTTATTGGCAGACATCACAATCCTCCCACAATAATTCTTCTGGTACTAATGAACTATTAAAGTTTTTAAATCGGTAAGTTGTTTCTAAAGTAGAGTTTGTTGAAAAAGATGCTTTCCATGATATACGACAAGATTTACAGATTTCACCACTAATTGCCTGAGTTGCTAGTCTTGTAGCTAGTAATGCGGATTGAATTGCGTCCGCAAATGAATAAGGTAAAAAGTGTGAACCACATCCTGATAAATCTATAGCAATATTTTGTTCTGCTTTTAGAAAGTTTTGAATAGATTCTAGTGATTTATTGCCTTCACTATCTCTATATAAGCAATTGAGGCATCCCCTTCCTGAATTGTGTACATACACGGCATGTCCACCAAAACCATGGCCTTCAACCCAAACATATATAACCCAAGGTCTGGAACTCATTTTAACTAATATTTCGTTGAAATACCGTTCATCAGTTGGGGAACCTGTGGCTACGATGACTCCATCTATTCTTTCCAAAAAGGAAGAATCAAGACAATCTTTTAATTTGGTGCACGTTGATTTTACGATATTTGTATAGGGATATTTACATGAAAGCTCATATGCCAATGCTTCGCTTTTAGAGACACCAATATATTCAGACGATAAATAATGCCTATAAATATTTGCTGTTTCTAAATCGTCATATTCAACAAGCTCAATATTTTCAACCCCAGAGCATACTAATTGCCTAGCTACTTCTGCACCAACAGAGCCACAACCAACAATTGCTATCGTTTTAGGTTTAGGTTTAGATAATGTCGCACCACCTCTGGGCTTCAAATGCACTTTATTATGCAATTCGACATCATATGCCTTAGCTTCCCAGTTGCTAAAATCACATGATGGATAAATTGGTAATTTTTGCTTTGAAGGGTTTGAAAATTTTATACAAAACCACCCATGCTTATTATCTTGTAAAACCACTGAACCCAATAGCCAAAGTTTTTTTGCACAATTTCTTCTTGCAATAACTTTTAATTCTTTTACTTGTTCTGGGGATAGAATATTTAAAATCGATTTCCACCAATCAATAATACTTGTAGTTGGATCCGGTGGTAAAGTCTTAATTTTTACAGGGATATAGAATGCTTTTCCTTCTATCTGAGATTGCTTTTGTAGTCTTTTTCGGAATTCGTATTTATGATTGATGTTTTTGCAATTAGGTTGGTTTAAAATTGTAGCCCAGTTAGAATGATTTTTTGAGATTGATTGTAATTCAACAATCATACTTTGCGGTTCAACAAAACTTAGTACTGATTTTACCTCATGAGATGAAAATCTCCAGTGTGCAGTAAATTCTTCAATAATCTCTGCTTCATTTTTAGATTTATCTAACAAGCCAGAAACTATTGTTTTTTCAGCACTTTGAAGTGCTTTTAAGTATACAATTTCTGGTTTTGAATAATCTAAGTGTCGGTTAATTGAAACACCTTCACAAATAATGCCTTTGTTCGTTTCATTATCCCAACCAACATGGGCCAAGTGTTTGAACTTACTTCTTTCTAATAGCCAAAAACGAGGCAATTCATAGGGAAAAGAGTTATCCAACTTTCCTTCAATTTCAAAAACCATATCTTTAAAAGCATGTGTTGTTACTATGTGATTTTTATCGCAAGTAACTTCATACCCATGCTTTTTTATATGGTCTACAATTAAGGTATATAAATCACGACTTTCCAGAATCATGCTCCTTGTGGCGATGAAATATAACCAGCTTCTTTAAAGGTTTTTATGTCATTATCTTCTTTATCTGGGACAGGAAAATCATCACCGAAGCAGTTTTTTTTCAATAATTCACATTTTTTAATTAATGTATCTTCTTTATTTACAGCATCAATATTTGATAGTAATTTATCTAATTTATTATATAAGAGTGTTCCAACTGTTAAGCCATGTTTATCAAAAACATCACGTTTAGGTTCTACAGGCAGTCTAACTTTTACATTGTATTTAGTATTTTCATAATCGATACAATCAAAATATTTACTTTTCATATTATTGACAGTATTTTGTAAAGCCACTATATCATTGATATCGCCATCACTTGAAATGCTCATTGCAAATGATTCTTTGATCATTATAGCTAAGCCAATAGAATAAATTTTTTTTCTTTCAGTTCCTGTAATACAGTAATCACGCCATCTTTTCATATAACGAATCAGTCTTTTGTATTGCTGATAGGCTTCATCATTGGTGAAAGACTTCTTATCATTCAGCCATTCTATTAGTCCTTTGGGATCTGATTCTTCCCATTTCCGATCATCGGAGCTTGAATGCTCTTTGCCAACAGCAAGATAATAAGTATTGAATTTGTTTCTTTTGTAGATTGGATAATCAAGGTGAAAACTTTTCTCACCTGCTTTAAAATACTGTGCCGTCACACATGGCTTTTTTATCTTGGGCTCTTTAAAATTTCGTGCAAGCAACACATCCCTTAATGTTTTTTTAATGTCAATTGGATTCTCTGGTGCTTTTCCGTCATCAATCACAATACCAACATCGATATCGTATTCTTTATCTAAGGGCTCAATAGTTGTGTTCGTTATGTATGACCCTTGTTTGAAAGAGTCTACTACAGGATATCCTTTTTCTTTAAATTTCTCTTTTATATCCTCAAGAATCGAATCATTTTTTTCTCGAATGTTTTTAATCTTGTCATCTTGCCAAGACAACGATATAGTTTCGTTGAATTTATTGAATTGTGTTTGTAAACTCATTCTTTCTTCTCCTTAGTTTGTTTTCAAAAAATCTTGCCGACAACTTCCGATTGTACGAAAAAAAGTTCATACAATCTGCACTGTACGTTTATTCCATACCCTGCCGCTTTTTTTCCTGAAGATATGCAAGCGGACTGCGTATCTTGCCTATTTTATTAAAGCTTACATGAGTATAAATTTCAGTAGTCGTACTTCTGGAGTGACCTAAAAGTTCCTGTATATTTCTAAGATAACGCCGTTTCCGTGCCCAGATACGTTCCCAGTCTGGTCCTTACTCCTTGTTCTGAAGCATATACCCGTAATCTTTTCCGCACTTATTTAAACAAAGATATTAACAGAACATAATATTAAGATAATTCAAAGTGTATATAGATGCAAGGGACAAAACAGGTGATATTACCAATTAAAACTGTTTGGTGATTTCTTGATAGTTCTTCAATTACTTCTGATAAATTTTCCAACTTACTTAACATTACTGCTATCTCATTACTCTTGGAACACCGATGAGCTGTAGCCATGGGAGAAGGCTTTGGCACTGCTATCCCGGCAATAATGGTGAGGATGTTGTCTTAAGGCTGAAAATGGCAGATGAAAAGGCTGGAATCGTTAATAAAGATTATAACGCTTCTTTCTGTAACAAGCTGCTCTTGACTCTGCACCAAAGATTATTGACCATCAAAAACCATATCAGGATGGAATAAAGCTATCTTCCCTTCAAAAAAATATCAGAGGGAGCTCCCCTTCAAATGCAACAGAATCCGGTTAACCCGGTGATCTTTCATCTCTGTGACCTTGAATTCGTATCCGTTCCAGATAAAGAAATCTCCGGTTTTCGGAACATGGCCTAGCATTAGCATGACAAAACCGGAAATGGTTCCATAACGCTGTTCATCGGGCAACTCATCAATATTGAAATAGACTTTGAACTCCTGCACCGGTAAAGCACCATCAATATTCCAGTAACCATCAATGTCCTTATGAATTGCAGGAACACTTTCCTCTGATTTTATCGGCAGCTCGCCCACCACCGCCT
>DUPP01000048.1 GCA_012838265.1 Clostridiales bacterium | reverse complement strand
AAAGCAGGATGATTTCAGCGATGACATACAGGCTCATGATCTTCTTGTAACCCTTGACGACAGCGTGGTCCTTGAAGATAGTGATTTTATTGTAGTTCTGGCTTTTATTAAAAAAGACGATACCTATGAAATGTTAGGCAAGCCAATGGAGGTTTCAACAGTATTTCCTAAGGCGAATAAATTCCAGCTACCTTTTGTGGGCAAGGAAAAACCAAACTATATCCGCCTTGTTGTATTTCCAAAAAGCAGCTACGATAATCTTACCATTGAAGAAAACCTTCAGATAGACGATAAGGTTGTAATTATTGCTGAACCAAATAAAGGATTCAGTTTTTGGGATAGCCTGAAAAATTCGTATGAAAGCATTACAAGAATTATTAATAAATTAAGTCCGAAGTAATCGGAGTAAGAAAATGCGCATTGCAAATTTAGAATATAAAAAGTCAATATTTATAATTATTCTTCTGTTACTATGCGTTTTTCAATTGGGAATTCTGTGGAGTGAAAAAAATCCGGGAATTCCTTTTCCATTTTCATCCCGGATGAGATTATGGAACAGCAATGAAAATATTGATTTGGACGAAGTGAAGAAGAATTACTATTGTGCTGACGCCATAATTGTTTCAAACGGTAAAAGGGACCTATATTACCCGCTGGAACCGGGCAGCAGCTTATACCGTGCTGTCTGGAATGACATGCAAAACAGCTATTTAAAGCAGATAATTGAAAAAAAGCCTGTATTGAGTGATCGTAACTGGTATTCTTTGATTAAGATGAAATGTATTGTTGTACAGTTTAAAAACCCGATTCCGACAGGCATTATACGTTGGTTTACCGGAGCTGAGCCAACTGTACCGCCTGCAGTAAAGCAAATTTATAAAATAGCGATTTTCCCGTCTGAAAGTATAAATTACAGCGAAAACATATTATATGTATACGACTCGGAGAATGTTTACAAGTACACTGTTACAATAGGTCAGGATGGAATGAAGAGGGATGATTATATTAAAGCGATTGATACGATTGATAACGGGGATGTTTTTCCTATGAACAGGCTTGTAGCCAGTTATCCGAGCGTGGAAAACCCTGAGCTTCTTGTCAGCTTGATTGACAGTGAGAAAAAAATATGGGATCTTCTCGTCAAAACACCTAATGAAATTGTATTTAACAATGATAATATTGACAGGATTGATGAGTATCTCCTTGAAGATTACAGGAGTTCAATAGTAACCAAATTCAGCGAGGACGGAACAAATCTTATTTTTTCCAATGAAGAGCGGGTATACAGGTACTATATGAATGGTTTCCTTGACTATCAGTACAGAAATAAAAACAGCGGAGACAAAGGGCTTGTTGAGGAAGCTCTTGAAAAGGCAATTACTTTTATTGAATACAGGAAAAAAAACCTGGTAGATGGAGCGGACATCTGCTTAAGCAGTGTTAATAAGGATGATGACGGGCTGAACTATTATATTTTTACTTTTGATTATGTAATGGATGGAATGGAAATAAAAATACTGAATGATCGGGATAAAACTGTAAAATCCGCTATTACCGTATGTGCCAACAGGGATCGTGTAGTGGATGTGAAATGGTATATAAAAACTTTCGCATATAACGATTATTATACCAATTATAATCTCAATTTTTACAATTTTT
>DUPP01000005.1 GCA_012838265.1 Clostridiales bacterium | reverse complement strand
CCGCATTCTTCTTAAAGTCCTCATCATATTTCTTTCTGTATTCTCCCATAATTCCGCCTCCGATTTCTGAGCTTTCTTTCGCTCTTTCCATCTTAGCAGATTGTCTAAAATTCTAACATGCTCCCCTAATAAATAATCTTTATACGTGTACATATTGCCTGCGTTATCCCAAAACTATAATTAACCATCTACCTGCAGAATATCCGGCTCTTGCATGATTCTTTCCACTGCCTGCAGCTGGTTTTCACTTAGTTCTGCTGTTGTTTTTCCTTCAACAGCAATTGCCCAATATGCCGTTTCTGTGATTCCACAGTTTCCGCATGTTCTTGGACTGAGTACTCCAAACATACTAGATGGGTATATGGCTCCATCTCCCGGATAATCCCAGCCCTGTTCATAAGCTTCTTTTGACGTAAGTACCGCAACTGCACCACAGCATTCGCATATGTGTTTGAATGGCTTATCGCCAAACCCTACTATTTTTCTCTTTTCTTCATCCCCAAGACCTTTCTCAAAAAGTGTTATTTTTGTGTTTTTATCAATAAATTTTCTCTCCACTGGATTACTAGACCAATCTTGTATTCCTTTATCATTGACCACATAAACATGAGTAAATCCTTCGTTGATACTTGGTATTTCAATTTCACGCATTTGTGACTTTATCCAGTCAATGCCTCTTTTTCTTTGTTCATCATTTGTCTGAATATTTTGCAGTAGTCTCTCGTCTGATGGCTGCATAACATAAATATCAATAGGTTCATCTGTAACAGTCCTAAATGCTTCCAAATATTCTTTTCTCCGAGTAGCTTTATATAATGTGTGTTCCATAATGACATCTTTACCTTGTGCAAGCAACTCAAGCATATCCTTTTTAATTTAGTCATTTGCTAGTTGGAGAATATTCCTATATTCTCCTAGTGGCATAAATCCTGTTTTTCCATACTCCGCCATTAATTTTCTCTGATATTCACCGACGCTCAAAATACGACTTTTAGGAAAATTTTCTTTAATGAAATGCGTTTCCGGAGAGGGCTGTACCCATAACAATTCTTACTGTCATTTTTTCAATCCTCCAAGCTATTCTGACGTATTACATCCATAAATGCTTCTTGTGATTCAATCCATATAATATTTTCCATAGGTATCTCATCTTCTCTCATAATACGTGGTTTAAAAACATTCAGCTTGTATGCAAGCCTTCCGGCATCATAAAGGAATTTTTGTGTGTTATCGTCATCTATATTCGAAATTTGATATGCATACTCATTGTCCATACCAAAGAGAACCATTATGAATCCCTGTTTTCTTTCAATAAGCTTTGTTTCTATTTCGTTAAGAATCCGAGCAGATACAGGTGTATTTATTGTTTCTCCAATAATATTGTCAATTTTAATTTTCACATCTGATAAATATTCGCCTTTTGCTAAAGGAATATGTACCCCTTTATTTGCTCGAAGACCTTCTAATCGTTCTTCCCATCCATCAATAAACAGACTCATAAAACTATCGCTGTTGCCACGAGTTATATACCTTTGTCTGTATTCTGCCTTTAAACTTGCTTCTGGATATACCAAAATACAGTCTCTGTCATATTTTTCCTGTAACACCTTAAGCACACATTCCACAGTTGGAATAATTACATATTTGTAGCTTCTTTCCGCCTTTAATATTTCAAATACATAATTCATTGGGAATAGCGGATTGGCCAAATGATAAAATGCGCCCTTTTCTTTTTCTGATTCCTTTGCCGACCTATACGTGTTCTTTGGCAGAATCCATGAATACGGCATACTTGGTATCTCAATCGCATTTTCTGTATTCTCCGAAAAATAAGTTTTACCTACTCCTGCGTAACCTGCGATAATCATAATCTGCACCTCACATCCTTTATTTCGATTCGTGCTATATCCATATTTCTTTCATGCTATCAATTGCTTCATCCGCATCGATCATGCCTTTGAAACCTTAAACAGGGGATATTTAGCATCAAGGAAAAAGTCAATGGAACCCAATATGCTATCCTCTATACTTTCCTTCGAATGCGATTCAACAGATAGTATGGTATTCTTGCCGAAAACGCCACATCGAGAAAACCTTCATCTAAATAAAATCGTGCGTTCTCCGTTTTTATGTATGAATTCAAAATTTTTTTGTACTACTTCCTTTTCGGGTTATCATAAATATCGTCCTCTTTATTATTCCAAAAATTATAACTTTCCCCAACAACAAATGCATCTCTTGGTAGCCTATCCATTAAATCATACTTCTCTTTTATTAGCGCTAGAACTTTTAATCTATCCTCGCTATTCAGACTCTCGATAATTTGTAATACTTTATCTGCACACATTTATAGTCACCTCGTCAAAAAGATTTTATGGGATATACATCTGCATAAATACCAACGAAATTCCAATTCTTGTTGGATTCAATTTTTCTTGTATAGTACTATATTTGGGCTTCATAACTGTTTTCCTGTTGTTCGAATCTTGTACTGACCCTACAGTACGCTGCTACATTCAAGCTTTTTTGCTCAATCCTAATTTGTTTGTCATAATCAACATGCCTTAAGGATACAACAAAGATGCCGCATCCCTCTGTGAACACCCACCTGTTATTTATTCCCTTGGCGGCGGGAGATTCCTTTTATCTATGTGCACTAAACAAACTTTTTCTAACTTAAAGTACATCAATATAGTTCTACAATTGTCCTTAGAATCACAAAACATCGTCACTTTTTGTGTAAATGCGCATAGCAGGAGTCGCAAAGCGTCAAAACCCAGCTCAAATCTTTTCGCAATTTCCCTGCGGTACCGCATTTTCCGCAGACGTTGCCGGATTCTTTTTCCCATTTATGTACAATTTCCGCAATCTCTTTATGAAGGTCGGTAACGCCCGGCATTATCCTGATACTATGCCCATCGCTTAATGAGTCAAAGGCGTGTATACCAGAGTCATATCCTTCTGGATGATAGTAAAATCGCAACGTTCCAAATTTTTCCTTTACTTGGTCAACAACGATGTCAACTGGCAACCCCGCTTTTCCATATGCATCTGTAATATCACGACAAAGGCCGCGAATCACCTCAAACCATCCATCACCGACGTTGCATCCGAAGGCGCCATATAAATCGCTGATACGCCCATCTTCTTTCCGTTGTTCATCGATGTTTTTCCCTCGGCGCATGAATGAAAATTCCTCCGCTATCTTTAGTTCTAACTCTTTTTTCATCATTACACCCCACTTCTTTAGGTCAAAAATCGACATCAGCGGTTAAAATAGCATGGTCTGGGAAAGGAGGAGTGATGGCATTCTTTTTTACCCTTTTATCTTTATATTTTTCTATGAAATCAGCACAATACTCAAGATTTTTCGCTTTTAGATTTTTCGTCACAATGTGGTCCTCCTTAAAACGTCCATTGTCAGGCTTCCCATCACCATCAAGATTAAATCCAAATGAATATTGTTTTCCCGGTGGTGTAAATACAGTCAGTCCAGCCGTGGCGAAAATTCCTTTCATTATATGATAGTTGTATGTGTCAAACGTGACTAATGGTTCGTTAATGTCTTCTCCACGATAATTATCCCTGACGGTTAAATAGTCTGCCGCTTCATCGCCATGGATTTCGGCATTGTTGAAGTCTCCTGCAACAATTATGTTTTTGTTTCCTAATTTTACTAAGTGTTCAACTAATGATATTAACTGTTGACGCCTTTCT
>DUPP01000047.1 GCA_012838265.1 Clostridiales bacterium | reverse complement strand
AATCCAAAGCTGTTAAAAGAGCATTATAGGGAATTACTGCATACACATAAGTGTACTGATTTAATAAAGCTAATAAAAACTATATATGAAAAAAATATTGACCTAATAAATAATGGGAAGCATCTTGGTCAAATTGATAATAAATATATAAAACAGGCTGAAGACTTACTTTATGGTGAACTTGCTATAGTATTGAATATATCAAAGGAGGAAGTCAGGGATTATATCACATCGAGAATACAAGGCCTTGAAACTGCTAAATCGTAAATATTATAGTGACATTTTTTTTTATTTTTCCGCACAATTCCTATATACGTTCTATTTTTCAACGGATACTGTTTGACACATATAGTAAAGATGTGATATACTGCTTATGTATATAAAATCTGTTTCAGGGCGAGGTGAAAGTCCTCACCGGTGGTGAAGAGCAATATGCTACGAGTCCGCGAGCCTATGTGGCTGAATCGGTTAGAATCCGATACCGACGGTATAGTCCGGATGAAAGAAACAACGTAGATGGGGATGGTTCCCCTATATGTGAGTTTGCCTTGAAAAATTCAAGGCTTTTTTATTTCCTGACAGATTTCGTTTTTCATTAGGCAGAAAATTTACTGCAATTAGGAGGTTTTTGAAAATGAATCGATCAGAGAGAACTGCAAGAATTACCAGGATAGCAATGCTTGCTGCAATTTCATTAGTCTTGGTCTTACTCATCAGGATACCATTCCCACCCGCGCCGTTTCTGGTGTATGATCCTGCGGATGTACCGATTTTCATTGCTACATTTGCATTCGGTCCATTGACTGGTATTATACTTACACTGATAGTAAGTTTTATACAAGCATTTGTGCTTGGAGGCGATGGAATAATAGGCTTTTTTATGCACGTTGTTTCAACGGGAGCATTTGTTTTAGTTGCAGGTCATATTTATAAGCGGAAGAAGACAAAAAAGAGGGCTATTATTGCACTGATTTGTGGTGCATTATTCATGACGGGGAGCATGCTGCTATGGAATCTTATCGTAACACCTTTTTTCTTGGGAGTACCAAGAGAAGCAGTAATGACTATGCTTTTCACTGTTATACTGCCATTCAATTTGCTTAAGTCTGGAGTAAATGCATTTATTACTTTTTTAACTTACAAATCAATTTCAAAGTTTTTGCACAAATAAATTTTTCGGCAGTACTTCTCTCGAAAATCGCGCGCCCAAAAATTTTGTATTTCATTCTATGGTTGTTTTTTGGGCTCGGACGCTTTTCTAAGAGAAGCACTGCCTCCAACGTTGAGTCAACCTATTGTTGAGGGCTGCAGTAAATGAGAAAACTGTGAATTTTATGATTTGGACGGTTTTCTATGACATCTCACGGATGATTTTCAACTAATTTGATATATTATATAATATATAATGGTAGAAATTTGGGGCATAAGAGTTTTAGTAGAAAGATTTATTTGAATGAGGATAGTAATTCAAAACGAATTAGATACTAAGAGATTTGGAATAGAGTTGGCGCAGAAATTGAAACCTGGTGATATTGTTGCCTTGATTGGGGACATTGGAACAGGGAAGACCACTCTTACAAAATCGATTGCCGAGGGACTTGGGATCACAGAGATGATTACAAGTCCCACGTTTGCGATTGTTCAGGAATATATGAGCGGCCGGATTCCGCTTTACCATTTTGACGTATACAGATTAAATAGCGAAGAGGAAATGTATGAGCTTGGTTACGAAGAGTATTTTTTTGGTAAAGGTGTTTGTGTTGTTGAATGGGCAGATAAAATCTTAGAACTCATACCTCAAGATAGTATCATAATTAGTATTGAATATGGGACAAACGAAGAGCAAAGAATCTATCATATTGAAAATTATAAATAAGCTTATCAAATATGCTATAATAGCAGGGTAAAATCACGAGAAATAGATGTGGTTATGATATTATCATACTTTAATTCTTATAACTGGTCATGTTTATAAAATTAGTTAAACCAAATTGATACTATATAAAATTATAAAAAACTATATAAAACTATATTAATAATAGAGGGCATTATATGAACATACTTGCAATTGAAACTACAGAGGCCAAGGCCTCGGTAGCTCTGATAAATGAAAAAGGCGAAGTATCTTTAGAGGCTTCTGATGAAAAAATGAATCATTTGCAGAATTTGATACCAATAATAGATGCTTTGTTGAAAAAACGCGAATTGTCTATAGACGATATAAATTATGTTGCAGTTTCTGAAGGGCCAGGATCCTTTACCGGAATTCGAATCGGGGTAGCATCCGCAAGAGCTCTCGCTCAGGCATTGGGGGTAAAGACGATTGCTGTTCCTACATTACAATCTTTTCTATATCATGCTTATGATTATAATGGAATCATATGTCCGATTTTTGATGCTCGAAGAAATCAAGTTTATAGCGGAGCCTATCAGTGGGTGAGGAATGAGTTCCCTGAAAAATCTAAAAATGAATACCTAAGCAGTAAAAAATTTCAGAGTTCTTATAAAGAACTTGTGGCTGGAGACGCTTATGATTTGCCTCAGCTGCTTGAAAAGCTCAGGACAGTACTTCTTGAAGAAAGTAACGAAAGAATGACTTCAGAAGTCACCTTTTTCGGAGATGGAATCATACCATATAAAAAACAAATTATTGATTGGCAAAACTCATCGTTAAATGACAATATACGAGTTTTATTCGCAGATGATGATATCAGATTGCAAAATGCGTCCTCAGTTGCCAGAATGGCCTTGGAGTACTACCGGGAAGGCAAAATAAAAAGCCTTTATGATTTAAAGCCTGCCTATATGCGAAAAGCAGAAGCAGAAAGAAAGCTGGAGGAAAAATCCTGATGGACTTAATCATCAGACAGGCAGAAGAAAAAGATATCAAGCCAATGGCTGAAATAGATAAAATATGCTTTTCAGTCCCCTGGAGCGAAAAATCCTTTTCAGAAGAAATAAAGAATAATCGTCTTGCATTTTATGTTGTTGCGGAAATTGATGACAAGATTGTTGGTTATGCGGGACTATGGCTAGTTGATGTAGAAGGTCATATTACAAATGTAGCGGTTCGTCCTGAATTCCGCAGAAAAAGAATCGCTGAGGCGTTAATATCGGTGCTGCTTGATCATACGAAAAAAAATGGTGCCTTAAGTTATACTCTTGAAGTACGGGCGTCAAACGAGGCGGCAATTTCTCTTTATGTTAAACTCGGCTTTAAACCTGCGGGAATTAGAAAAGCCTATTATGAGGATAACGGCGAGGATGCAATAATAATGTGGCGAATTGAATAAATTTTAAAATTATTCATAAAAACTTCCTTGAGAGAGATACTAAGTATAAAACCTGGTATACTTGAGAGGAGAACGTTAAGTGAAAATTAGAAATAATTATTATGACGATTATCATGATATTAACGATGAAATGCTAACGGCTTCAACACATTGCAGGAGATTTTCAAGGAGAAATGATGTAAACTCCTTCAATATGACAGACTATCAGTCTTGCGAAAATTGCAGACATCTAACTGCGGATGACCGTTGCCTCGCCGGTATGCAGAACAGGTTTACAAACCTGGAATAAAAGCCAAATGAATCGGAGAAAGAATGAAAGATAATAAATTGATAACATTGGGAATTGAAACTAGTTGTGATGAGACCTCTGCCGCGGTCATACTTGAAGAAAGAGAAGTACTTTCTAATGTAATTGCTTCTCAGATCAAGGTGCACCAGGCTTTTGGCGGCGTGGTGCCAGAAATTGCGTCACGTCATCACTTGAATAATATCAACCCAGTAATTGACCAAGCGCTGAAAGAGGCGGATATAACATTAAAGGATGTCGACCTCATCGGCGTCACGTCTGGGCCTGGATTGGTAGGTGCACTGCTTATTGGACTTGCAACAGCCAAAAGTATGGCCTATGTTTTAAAGAAACCCCTAATTGGTGTTCATCATATACAGGGCCATATTAGTGCAATTTATATTGAGCATAAGGAGCTTGAGCCTCCATTTTTGGCGTTGGTGGTATCAGGTGGTCATACAAGCATTGTCGATGTGACGGATTATAATAGCTATACTGTTTTAGGCAGCACAAGAGACGATGCGGCTGGGGAAGCTTTTGACAAGGTTGCGAGGGTTTTAGGTTTAGGATATCCGGGAGGACCTTTAATCGATGAGGCAGCAAAGAAAGGGAACCCTCATGCTGTAGAATTTAAACGGGTCTTTCTTGAAAAAGGTAGCCTTGATTTTAGCTTTAGTGGAATCAAAACAGGAGTATTAAACCATCTAAACACCGAAAAACTCAAAGGGAACCAGATTAATGTAAACGATATAGCAGCCAGTTTTCAGTTGTCTGTAATTGAGGTCCTTGTAGGTAAGACTATAATGGCCGCGGAACGTACAAAAAGAGATAAGGTAGTAATTGCAGGCGGTGTCGCAGCAAACAGTCTTTTGAGGGATATGATGAAAGATGAGTGTGAGCGAAAAGGGTTTTCATTATATTTTCCATCGCCAATTCTATGCACAGATAATGCCGCTATGATTGGATGCGCTGCTTACTATAAATACAAATCAGGATTAGAAGATAACTTTTTTTTGGACGCCTATCCCAATATGGCATTGTAGATATACCAATAGACATGCTAAATGAGTAAGTTTTAAAATGATTATTTTGTCAGCAAACAATATTACGAAGTCATTTGGAATTGACATAGTATTAGAGAATGTATCCTTCCATATCAACCAAGGCGATAAAATTGGCATCGTAGGTGCCAATGGAGCTGGAAAGACCACTTTGCTGAACATCCTTTCCGGAACCTTGCCTTTTGATTCTGGAGATTTTTTTGTTTCTGCCAATACAAAGATTGGTTACTTAAGGCAGAGCGATGTTTTCGAGTCTGAAAATACCGTGTATGAAGAAATGCTTTCAATTTTCAGTGACTTGATCGATATGGAAAATGAACTTGAATTGCTTTCTCGTAAGATTTCTGAGGAATCCCAAAAAGGAACTGATGTTGCTGGTTTGCTACATAAATACGATGACTTGATGGAGGCATTCAAAAATAAAAACGGCTATGGATATAAGAGTGAAATCAATGGAATTCTAAATAGCATGGCTTTCCCGGAGGAATACTTTGACAAGCGAATATCTATTTTAAGCGGAGGAGAACGGACCAGATTGGCTTTAGCTTCTCTTCTCCTAAAAAAAACAGATCTTCTTTTATTGGATGAGCCTACGAATCATTTAGATATAGGGACATTGAAATGGTTAGAGCAATATTTAAAGAGTTATTCAGGAACAATTGTAGTAATTTCTCATGATAGATACTTTTTAGACCAGATGGTAAATCGAGTTTTTGAAATAGAGAATCATAAGCTTATTACATATGAAGGAAATTATTCCACCTATGCAAAGAAAAAAAGACAGAAATATGAAGATGAGCTTCGAAAATATGAACATCAACAGAAAGAAATCCAAAGACAAGAGGATATCATAAGACGCTTTAAGCAGCATGGAACTGAAAAATTAGCTAAAAGAGCTCAATCGCGAGAAAAACGCCTTAAACATATAGAACACTTAGAACGACCTAATACTTCCATTGGAAGGATAAAAGTTAGCTTTAAACAGAGATATCAAAGTGGCAATGATGTATTGTTGGTTAAAGAGCTTTCTAAAAGTTTTGGGAGAAATGGTCAAAAGCGTCAGCTTTTTAGAAATGTGGAATTAGATATCAAAAGAGGGGAAAGAATATGCATTGTAGGTCCAAATGGTATAGGTAAAACAACCCTTTTAAAAATTATTATGGGGGAAATTGAGCCGGATCAGGGATATATTAAGCTTGGACAAAATGTATCTTTCGGTTATTACGATCAAGAGCAGAAGCTATTGAACAGCGCTAACACAGTGTTAGAAGAGGTGCATTCAGCATACAGGCTTTACAGTGATACAGAGATCCGAAGCCTTCTCGGCAGATTTCTTTTTAGGAACGATATGGTGTTTCAGACTGTTTCTTCTTTGAGCGGTGGTGAAAAAGCAAGGTTATCACTTCTTAAGCTTATGCTGTCAGGTGCAAATGTGCTAATTATGGATGAGCCGACTAATCATCTTGATATTGCTTCTAAGGAAGTATTTGAAGAAGCTTTGCTGGAATTTCCGGGAACCATGATTTTAGTATCTCACGACAGATATTTTCTGAATAGAGTGCCTACACGGATAATAGAATTAGGAGAGGAAGGTACAATTAATTATCTGGGTGGATATGACTATTATATGGAAAAAAAGCAATCTCTCGGTTCTGGTAAAAGCTATCTGGAGGATTTAGGGAAGACGGTTTCGGGCTCTTTGAAAGAAAATAGTAATGATAGCATAGCAAGTAATATAGGAGTTGTAGATATCAGTAACTCAGAAAGCGGAGAAAACTCAGTTTTATCACCAATGGAAACACGCCGCAGGGTCAAGGAAGAACAAAGGCAGCAAAAAAGGCTTGAGAAGGAACGTAAACGTCTAGAAGAGGCTATCGCCGAGACAGAGGGAAAGATTGCTTGGATTGAAAATGAAATGTGTAAGGAAGAGGTGTATAAAGATTATAAGATAGCCGCAAAATATCAAAATGATTTAGACAGTCTGAAGAGGTCCCTTTCTGAAATCTATGAGTCCTGGATAGCACTTAGTGATTAATAATAAAAAAATAAAAAAGCTATTGCAGTATTTAATATAGTAACTTATAATGGGTTTGAGCATGAGGGTGCCTTTTTTAAGGACTACAACTCATCTGCGCACTTACCCACATTTGCGAACAAATGCCTGGAGGTGCGATACGGAAATTCCCGGATTCAGACGGGAAAAATGTAAGAAATCGCATTTAATTTGTAGATTTCTACTGCATTATTATATTGCTAAAACATGGAGGTAAAATATGACATTTGAAAAGATAAGGGAAATAATAGTAGAGCAACTGGGTGTTGAAGAATCAGCAGTTACTCTGGAAACAAGCCTTATGAAAGATTTAGAAGCAGACTCGTTAGATGCTGTTGAAATCATTATGGCAATTGAGGATGAGTTTGACATTGAAGTTCCAGATGAAGAAGCTGAGAAGTT
>DUPP01000046.1 GCA_012838265.1 Clostridiales bacterium | reverse complement strand
GTAGCTTTTCTATCCAGTTCAATTACTTCACCATTTAAAATAGAATTAATAATCTCTATAGCCTTATCTCTATAAGAATTATAATGTGCACTTTTATCATATACTTGATTAAATTTAAAAGAAACCCAGATATCTTGTATCTCCTTCCTTACATCTTTATAGGCATATCCATTTGACCTTAGCTCGTCATATATTTCTAATATCCCACCCATTATAGATGATTCAACTAAATTGTAGATCATTAGTAAGGCATTAGATTTCAACATCTTTAAGAAATCATCCGAATGAAATTCATATTTTTCATCTAACTTATTTTGAGTATCATAAAGTTGCTGAATTGCTTTGTAATATAATTCAGTTTCATGTATCCTGTCATAATATACGTCAAATGTCGCTTGCATGATTATCACCTGCCAACAACATATCACGAACATATTCTACCCGTCCAGCAACTCTAGCTGGTGAATTACTTGCATGCGTTGTAGTGTGAATTTTGAATTCATCACTTTCAAGCCAATCCATTGATTTAGGCTCAAGATTCGGATTGATCCTTAAAGCCAAAGCTACACCAACGGATATTGCTTCAAATCGAACCCTAGGTGTAGACTTAGCATTTTTGGTTTTTCTAAATCCATTAGGAAAGTATTTATCTACAAATGTAACCATTCTCACAAATTCACTTCTAAATGTCTCTGCATCGAATTTATTTTGATTATCTTCAACATATTGATCTAAGAATTCATCAACTCTATGAGTAAAATTTTTGTAATTGTTTAAAAATGCAAAAAAACGTAACACAAGCTCTAAATCTTCATATCTTTTCTTGGATATCTCACTAACAGGACACACTTTTATAAAAATAGGATTCTTTGTACATTCTTTGAGAAATTCCATAAATGGACCTGCGTAGCTTCCTCTTCTTATTTCACTAGGTTTAGCGGGTCTGCCAGTGGTATTAATTCTATTAAATATCTCTTTTCTTATATCCATCGTAGTTTCATCTGAAAGAACGATAATTCTCATTGTTGTTTTATTAAATTTACGCTTAAAGTATTCTGGTAAATCATTATAAGTAAAACCGTTCAACTCTGTCAGCTTTTTTAAATTGCTTAGTACTAAATCGTTTTGCATAAATTCTTCTAATGCTTGAGTTCTCTGTGCTCCATCAATAATTTCACAGCGTCCATCGTCAGTATCGGAAAAAAACATAAAAGGAATCGGTAAACCAAGCAAAATAGATTCAATAAATCTATTTTTATCGGAATCTTCCCATATATATTGCCTTTGATATTCGTCAGGTATATAAAATTCATTTTCTCTATATTGTTGTACCAAAAAGTCAATAGCATAATCTCTTGTATCATAATCAACTTCTTTTCTTAATTCCTTAATCTGTTGCTCTGCTGCAAGTTTTCTCGCATCATCTATCACTTTATTATCTGACATTATCATTGACCTCCCTCTTTTTCACATGTTCAAGTATACTACGACCTATTGCCACCCCAAGTTCAACAGGAACAGCATTTCCTATATGAATTCCAAGCTGTTTATTTGTTTGGGGATTTTGTTCATCAATAAACTTATAGTCCGGAGGAAAAGATTGCAATATCGCACCTTCCCTTAACGAGATTGCTCTATCTTGTTCCGGATGCCCAAACCTACCATTTCCGTATCCAAAAAACTGCGTAGTTATAGTCGGAGATGGTTTATCCCACTCCATTCTACCATAAACAGCCCGGTATCCTTTTCCAGTAATCTTTTTATGGCAGGGCAATTTAAGTTCATCACTCCAGTCTTGCCAGGTTCCACCTGGCACAGATTGTCTTATTCTCTGTTTGTTGAGCTTTGATAACTTACTAGCTCTATGTAATGGGTCAAACTCAGAGATTTCACCATCTTTTAATGAAGGTAAATACTTAATTGCATCAGCAACAGTCAAATAAGTATCCTCATTATACAGAGGTTCAATTAATTCTATTTTGCCAAATCTAGATGCCAAAAGTACTAATCGATTTCTGCTCTGAGGGACACCATAGCCAGCACAGTTTACAATTTCCCAACTAGTATAGTAGCCTGCCTTTTGAAGTCTATTTTTAAAATCTTTAAATACATTTGCTTTTACCAGCTGTGGAACATTTTCCATAGAAACTATATCAGGCTTTATTTTTTCAACCAAATCTATAAAATAATATAATAGTTTCCATTTATTATCCTTATGTCCGTCTTTTATATAACGTAAAGAATAGTTAGAAAATGGCTGACATGGTGCACAGCCCATTAAAACTTTTATACTATTTTCAGGATATAACGCTTTTAACTCTTCATCATCAATGTCTTCAATACCTTTATTAATAAAAATTGATTTATTGTTTGATTCATATGCATATTTACATGTTGGATCAATATCAATTCCTGCAATGACATCTATTCCGGCTTTCTGAACACCATATGTCAGTCCGCCAATTCCACAAAATAAATCAATAGCAACACAATTCATCACTCTTCACCCCTTGTACAATTAATATTGTTATTAAATCAGTGACAAAAGCCACTGTTCGACCCATTAAAAATCATAGTTAACATAACATATCAAACTTTATGCTTTTCCAAACATCAAGCACATCATCCGGCTTC
>DUPP01000004.1 GCA_012838265.1 Clostridiales bacterium | reverse complement strand
CTGCGTGACCAAAAGCAAAAGCTGCTTCTTGAAAGCGCTAACCGTGACGAGCTCAAAAAGCGGATTGCTGACATGAGTACATTCCTAAAGAAACAACCCACCGCTCTCACCGAATATGATGAGCAACTTATCCGACGGCTGATTGAAAAGGTCACCATCTATGAGGACAAATTTACCGTGGAATTTAAATCGGGCTTGACGGTTGATGTAAAAGAATAAGAACAGAAAAAGACGAAGCACTCTACGAATTAAATGTAGGGTGCCTCGTTATACCTATATAGTTAATGCGCAAATATGTCATTGTATGGCCTGAGATATTTCTCTCAGCCATGTTAGGACTTCATCATCAGGGTCACGGTCTTTTAATAGCGCCAATGTCATTTTTGGGGCTCCAAAACGATTTAATTTCTTTTTTACAGTATCGGGACTATATCCATCAGGGTTAGTAGCTCTAATTAAACATGATATAACTGTTGAAACATCCATTGTATCATCAACTTCAACGCGGACATCGAAAATTTCTTGTATCACATCGCTGTGAATATAGTTCTCCATTTCTCGTTTTCTTGTTAACCTTGCAGATGAGCCATTTCCACGGGCATTAATCCTATCGCAATCAATAGCATGAGCATTGGTATTATCATTATCATAAATATGATATTCCGGAGTGTTCAGTTTTCTAAGGTAGTTACAATTTACCCAGTTTTTTAACGTTCCACCACCAAGTGGCATAACAACAACTGCTGGCGAAATATTTAAATCTTGTATTTGATCGTCTTCTTGGTGCGCTATTCTACTAATAGCATTTATAAATTCAACATCGTTAGGGCCTTCAACACAAACAATAAGTTTCACAATATGGTGGGGTAACATGGCAGGAGTTAAATCTGGATATACTCCAAGTGCATCCGCTATTTTTTTTAGCAACGTTTCATCCCCGTTATCAGATGCAACACAAGGATATCCGTCATCATCAGTTATGTACCTTAGACTCTCAAGTGGCAATAATCCAGCCAACCCGGGGACATGGGTAGTAAGGATTATTTGGCAATTATTGTTTTCTGTCATATCCATAAAGGTTTTTATTATAGCTTTTTGTGCATCCGGATGTTGTGATGTCTCAGGTTCCTCAACAGCATATATTATATTTTTACCATTAAATAATTGAGATTCAGTTGTAGCTCTAAAAAAACTAAATAAAACAAGCCTTCGGACACCACTACCCCGTTTATTTAGAGGGATAGCATTTTCTCCGGTTAGTGAAAAAGAGAATGCTTTTTCCCACATAGGGTCTTTTTTAAATTGTGGCGTTAGTGTTGCGGCAAGGCCAGGATCAAATTCACATAACTTCTCTATTGTCCTGTTTGCAACTTCAGTTACCTTACGTTGCACCTCATTCGCAATGCTACTCAGTTGCTCTGCTTGTTCTTCTATAGCAATTTTCATTGCGTGTTGCATGGGGTCTTGAGCTTCATTATCTTCATCAGTACTAGGCCTATCTGCCTTAAACAGTCTATATGCAGGTAAAAAAGGTACAATTTTTGGCCATAATTTTCTTTCGTCTGCCTGGTCAGCATTAATGTATTTTGGAGCAAAAGTGATGTCTTGGTTCAACGAGTTCCATAATACTTGTCGCATCTCTGAATTAATGCTTAAGTTAACTTGATTATCAAGGCCAGCTTCACGTACCTTCGCCTTTAACTCAGAATTCTTTTTTGAAAGCAAATCATCATACCCATCGTTTGAAGGGTGATTTGCATATATCCAAATTGACTCTTTACCTGTATTAGAGTATTTTTTTCGAATTTCTAAATATCCTTGTTCATTAAGTAGGTGTTCTCGACTTAAAGATGTAGATACTCTCTCATCCAATACAATTTCCTCAGGTAGCTCGTCAAATGAACAGCCAATTTCTGTGTCTTCATCAGTGAGAAAGACATTCTTGTCTTTTAGATCGATTTTTGTTTGATTAAAAAATATATCAAGGGCCTCAAGAATTGTTGATTTCCCAACATCATTTTTCCCTATTAATGCAGTTATTGCATCGATACGGATTCTGGTTTCGTGGCTATATCCACGGAAATTCTTTATTATGACCTCTTTTAATTTCATAATCACACCTCTATTATCTTAAATATCCAACCTGACCACACAACCTCAAAAACTTCCGAAAAAACATCTAACCTAACCACTCGCGACCCCTGACATCTAACCTGACCACTCGCGGGCTATGACATCTAACCTGACCACTCACCGAGAACTCCCAAACCAACGGCAGCCACAAGTAGACATTTGTGTGTATCATGCTTTACGTATTGGATGCCGAAACACCGTTTTTAATTTTGCCGGTGCTGACTTGCGTGGGTCGGAAATGTATATCTCGTGATGGCGGCGAATGTCGTTGATATCAAGAACATAGCTGTTTTCAATGGCAAACCCGTCAAGCGCCGCTACCGTTGCTGGTTCATCGTCATAAGAACCAATGTGCATAACCCGCACACATAGCCCTTCGGTAAATGTTTCAAGTTTCGCCTTTGATGTGTCAAGATTTATTTTTTCTTTGCCAAAGCAACCTTTGCAGCTTCAAATATTATCAAGATATCTAGTTGTAAAAATCCTTAAAAGTTCCATCCTCGTTACGTAGATAAGTAATTACTAAATCATTACCCTTATAAATATCGTCAAACTTCAAACCCCATTTTTGCCAATAGACCTCTAAACAGCGCGCATAATCCTCTTGACTCCACTCGTCAAATGCATCGCCAGATAGAGGATGGGCTATTATATTCTTCATTTTTTTATCTTTGTCAAAAACTATAGTAAAAAACGGATTTCTATTAAACAGGCTTGATTTATAAAGAAGTTTGGCACATAATTCTGCAAATTGAATAGGATGAAGTTCTTTGTTTAGCAGTTCAACCATATCTGGAAATTCCATAAAGAATCCTTCTTGGTAGCCATTGTCCATAAGATGAGCAATAATTCCAATATCATTCATTCTTATAAAAAATGTCTTTAAAAATGGATTGTCAGCTGCCCAATAACGGCTTTCTTCCTCTTCTAAACGCAATCTGAAAATCAAAAGACTATATGGTTTTTCAATGTACTCTGCGCCATCAATGATACTTTTTAAAAACATGTATTGCATATGATGTTGCTTAAGTTGTTCCTCATTGTAGATTGTAGGGCTATGTGGATTTCGGATATCTTGTTTAAGAGATAACTCCTTAAATAGCATGCCGTACGAAATTTTATTTAGCCATTGGAATACTATTTTTTTGTCTAACCTAATGAATTCTTCATATCCCGCTTCAACAGCCCTCTCAACTGGCTTTTCTATGCATTTACTCATGGTAGTGTTGCAGTTTTTGCAACACGGTATAGTTAGGTTTCTGTATTTGATTTGGGTTCCATTAAGCAGAATTAAATCTTGATTCCACAAATCAAATTTGTTTTGTAGCCACTTTGGAAATATATGTTCAACAGAATAGTTATTTGAAGTTAACTCATTTCCACATAAAAAGCATTTATCATAAGTAAATGTCATCTGATCAAACGGATCATATTTCTCATTGTACATTTAATCAACTCTTTTCCCAAGTGATAGCATTATATGATTTGCATATCAGTGATTGTATTACATCCAACCTGACCACACAACCTCAAAAACTTCCGAAAAAACATCTAAATCGTACACTCGCGAAGGCTGACATCTAACCCGGCCACTCGCGGGGCTAAGACATCTAACCTGACCACTTAACTATCAAAAAGCGCCTTTATAGACTTGTTCCCG
>DUPP01000045.1 GCA_012838265.1 Clostridiales bacterium | reverse complement strand
AATTTCTTCTTCTAGAAGTTTCATTGCAGGTATCTTAAGGAGACTTTTTTTAATATCACCTGTTTCTTTTAACTTACGTGCAATAGCAATGGTTATGGTTTTCTGATTTAGAGAAGTTTTGGCTTTAATTAAGCCTTCCAGAATGCGGCTAATTGGATTATCGGTATCGAATTGGGGCTCATTCTCAATTTCATTGAGATGCACATCTATAGCTTTCTTTAAGTGTATATTGAAAATATATCTTTTATAGATTAATTCAGGGTTAAGTTCAAAAATTTTTCCTACTGAATCTGCACCACGAATGCTTTTTTGGTTGAACTCACCTTTAACAAAGCAAAATCGATTTCCTTCGTATACGTTAAATGCTTTTAAAGTATCCAAATATCCGAGCCGTAGGATTCTCTTTGTGTTATTCTTGTCAAAAATCAACATATTTCCTAAATCCCAAGGGCATTGGATGATTCTGAGGAAATCTGCATCATTGAATCTTTCTTTTCTGATTACACCGACCACTTCGAGATCAACGGCGATTACATGGGTTGCACCGTGATCTACAGCCATACCCACCGGTAGATTATCCTTAAATCCTCCATCTACATATTTAATATTGTTAATCTCATAGGATTTTATTGCAGGAAAAAGTGATGAACTTGCCAAAATGTAGTCAACAAGCATACCTTTGGGTATTTCAGATTTCATTAGAAATTTTGGTGTCATTGAAGGGAGCTCTACAGTCACCAAACCGTAATCTATTGGTGATTTACGGATTGCAGCTTCATCGATATGCTGCTGTAACAAACTTTTTAATTTATCGATTCCTATACCGGAATTTGCAATAACATTTTTTATATCTAGATCAAAGACCTTAGAGGTATCAACCTCCTTCCAGAGTGATAATGCAAGGTCAAAAGAATCCTGCACTATCATCGCACCGTTGATAGCTCCTACAGATGTACCTGTAACTATATCAATACGAACGCCAAGCTCATTGAGAGCCTGCCAGACACCGATTTCATAAGCACCTCTTGAGCCTCCGCCACCTAAGACAAGGGCAGTTTTTCGATTGCCCATGTACAATCTCCCCCTAGTATTTGATATTAGATAATTAAATTATAAATAATAAATATCGCCTGAAAAACCTCTATTATACATGAAAAATCTTCAATATTTAAGATACTATAATTATAGATGAAGTATACCATAAATAATTTTTATGATAAATAGGGCTGCTGAACAATTCAACCTTGATTATCACCGAGCTTCTTTAAAACTTTTAATATATGTGTTAAGATGTGAATAATAATTATATGTGTTAAGAGGTGAATAATAGGTAGCAGACAGAACCTATTATCCAAGTAGAGGTGAGGTGATAAGTTTGGATATTAGAGTGAAGGAATTGATCGACAAGAGCAAACGAATCGTTTTTTTTGGGGGTGCGGGTGTTTCGACAGAGAGTGGGATTCCCGACTTTCGTTCCGAAAACGGACTTTATAATGCACAGGTAAACTATGGTTACACACCTGAGCATATGCTGAGCCGCACTTTTTTTATGAACAACACTGAAACCTTTTTCAATTATTATAAGAAAAACATGATTTATCCGGATGTGAAACCAAACAAAGCTCATGTTGCGTTAGCTAAACTTGAAGAACAAGGCAAACTGACAGCAGTCGTAACTCAAAACATCGACGGTCTGCATCAAATGGCAGGAAGTAAAAAAGTTTATGAATTGCATGGATCAGTACTTCGGAATTATTGCATGCGTTGCAATGCGTTTTATGACATTTCCTATATAATGAACCCGGATAACTGCCGCACAGAAGAAAACCCAAATAGCCAAGTCCCAAAATGTTCCGAATGTGGAGGAATAATTAAGCCTGACGTAGTATTATATGAAGAACCATTAGATCATGACGTTATGGAAGGTGCCATTGATGCCATATCAAATTCAGACCTCCTAATTGTAGGTGGAACCTCTCTTGTGGTATACCCGGCATCTGGATTGATAAATTATTTCCGTGGAGATAATCTTGTTTTGATAAACAAGTCAAAAACTCAGTATGATCAGCGTGCTGACCTGGTAATTAATGATGCTATTGGGGAAGTATTAGAGTTATAACGTGACAAAAGGGGGCGTCCCCAGACGTCACATGATTGCCTAATGTGAAAATATAGGAACGTTCCCCTAAATAAGACCCATTTTTAGTCTTTTTGATTTTCATTATCTTTTACTTTTAATAAATGGTTAATTCCAACTACATCCGCTATCGGAAGAGAGAATGCCAGTCCCTTGCCCTCTGTATTCAAGCCGGCTGCCTCAACGATTGCGTGCATGATAGCTTGCGTTTCACTATGCTTGACAATAATCATAACCACTTCTTTTTCCGGCTGAATAGGGACGGCGAAAAATTTTTCGATTTCATGTATTCCAGTACCGCGAGCATAAAAAACAGTACCGCCGTGTGCGCCGGCCTTTCTTGCTGCATCTACGACCTGATCTGCAAAACCTCTATTTACTATTGTCAGAATCAAAACATATTCTCTTTTTTCCAAGTAAATTACCCCTTCCTGATCATTCGAAAATGCCGGAAATGTATCGCAGCACTCTTGGACCACTTACTCCTACGATAGGAATCGTAAAAGCTATCCCATTACCTGGCTCGTCTAAATCTAGTTTATAAAGAAGTTTTTGCATTACATTCGGCACCTTATCTTCGGTAACCACACTTAAAACCATATCTTTTTCTTTATTGGATAGTCCTAGGAAACCTATTATATCTGATCCTGAAGAAAAAAAAGCATGAGCAATCATATTGTAGGTAACACCGCTTTCTCTGAGAACTGCTGCGGCTTCTTCTCCTTTCCCGCGGTCAAGAATAACTATGAGAAGCTTGACCTTTTTTATCACGGGATATTTACCCTCTTCCAACTCTATTTCCTCCTCAAGTTTTTACTTCTTATCAAAAGGATAATTAAAATCCTCAGGAATTACTAATTTTTCCAGTTCCTCGAAGTCTATATAATCGTTATCGTTAATTATATCATTATATTGTTTTCCGACAAGAAGGTCACTACTAATTTTTTCGCTTTCAATATGTTCAGAATCACCTGACTCGTAACCTTCTTTTACAGTAGTACTTGTTCCATGCTGTAAATCTATAAAAGTATCCTTCTCTATATGCCCTTCTATTTCTATATTTTCTGCAATTTCCTCCAGTACTTCCTCTTCTTCCCTTTCGGTTTTTCTTATCTTAATCTCATATATCAGACCCATGATCTGAATTGTAATAAGGGGAGTCATGGCTACCATAGCAATGATTCCAAATGCATCCGTCAGTACATTACCACCTACTGCAAGCGTGGCTCCAGTTGCAAAGGGAAGCAAAAAGGTTGCCGTCATTGTACCGGAAGCTACCCCACCCGAGTCAAAGGCTATGGCTAAAAATATCTTCGGTACAAAAAACATTAGGGCGAAAGCAATTAAATAGCCCGGCAGCAAAAAAAACCATATACTCAGGCTGTAAAGTATTCGAACGAGAGCAAGGCCTGTGGAGATAGCCACTCCAACAGACAGGCTGTATAGCATGGCATTTTTTGAGATCGCTCCGCCTGAAATTTCCTCTACCTGATTGTTAAGAACATGGACAGCAGGTTCCGCAGCAATTATAAAAAAGCCAACAATCATACCAACGGGGATCAAAATCCATTTATAGGAAAGCCCTCCAAGATATTCGCCGATAAAAGCACCAGTAGGCAGAAATCCGATATTAACTCCAGTCAGGAAAATTACAAGTCCCAGGTAAGTATATAAAATACCAACAAAAATTTTTATTATTTGACTTTTTGGCAGTTTCAGAAAGACAAGCTGGAAGGCCATAAAAAATAGGATAATGGGAGCTAAAGAAATCGCTACTTCGGCAAAATAAACAGGGAATCCTTCTGAAAACATTTGAAATACTTCTTTAACTGTTTCTGGTGTTTTTGATGGGGTAACGGCGACACCTTCTACAATAGAGGAATTATAAAACAGACCAAGACACATCACTGAGATAATTGGGCCTACCGAACAAAGGCCGAGAAGACCGAAGCTGTCATCATGGGAGCTTTTTCCTCCTCTTACTGCCGACAAACCGATACCCAGTGCAAGAATAAAGGGTACTGTAATAGGGCCTGTGGTTACACCTCCTGCATCAAAGGCAACTGCAAAAAAATCCTCAGAGGTAAATACACCTATACCAAATGCAACTAAATAAAAAACCATGAATATATAGGCCAAATTCCATTGGTAATAAATTCGAAGCAACGAGATAACCAAAAATAATCCGACACCCACGGCTACTGTTACAATCAGAACACTCTTTGGAATGGAAACAACTTGACCTGCGAGCACATGCAAATCAGGCTCTGCAAGGGTAACGATAGTACCCATAACAAGACAAATTGCTATCGCCATTCCAACATTTCTTGATTTTGTAAGTTGTGCCCCTATATGTTCTCCTGCAGGCATCATCGCTATATCGGCACCGAGAGTAAATGAAGCCATTCCAATTATCAATAAAATAGAACCTATTAGAAACAAGCTTCTTATATGAAAAGGCATTGGTGCAATAGTAAAGTTAATAATCAAAACACTAACAGAAATTGGCAGAATAGATATAAGCGCATCTTTTAACTGAAGAAACAGTTTTGATTTCATTAAATCACCTTT
>DUPP01000044.1 GCA_012838265.1 Clostridiales bacterium | reverse complement strand
CGGAACAAAGCCTTAAGACAAAATTGTCGTAAAGTCTATACAGTAAAGAAGCTTCTACAGGAGGTTAATCTCCTCAGGCTGGGGTTTTCTTGGAAGGTTTGATTGATTTGTTCCCCATTGCCGGGCATGTAGAGACGGTCCCGCAGCCTACATTGATATAGATAACTACTCGGTACATAAAAGCGAAGATGGTATCTACACGGTGTTTAAGAAAGATACCATATCAGTTCAGCTAGTAGAGGACTTAATATCAGACTTACCTGAAGTGCCAGTGGAAGAAACGCCAGAGATGCCAGATTTGAGCATACCAAAACCAGATGGAGAAAAACTTACAGCAATCTACAAATACCTTGAATACCTGGAGAACGCTGAAGAAGTAGCAGCAGCAAAAGAAGCCTTTGATGACTTAGACGCGAACAAACAGACCCAAGTAGACGTAGAACTAAAGGCCAAGTTAGACGCTGCGACAGACAAGATATCCGAACTTAAGGAGTTTTGTGGAAGGTAATACTACTATAAATGTCGGTACGTATAAAGAGGACTATTCAGGATTAACCGAAGGTGCCAAAGGCAGAATAATGGTTACCCCAATATGGCCATTTTACCCATCTGATGGCTTAAATAGTTCGGAAGGAATGACCAGCTTAGTACTGTCCCTCCATAATAACGAGAATGAAATAGTTAGGAACACGGCTGATTTGGCAAAACTGACATTTAGCAAAACCGGCAATTGGCCGACCCGTACTTCCGGTTCGTTTGATTTAGGTGTTGCTAGACCGAGTAGTAGCGGCAGTTGGGAAAATGGATTGTATGACCTTATTGGCGATACAGTAACTCAAGCTGATTTGCCGGATAAAGTGGTAGTTGAATTTACCTACAAAGGTGTACTGTTTGTGATAGAAAAAGAGGTAGAAATAACTCCGGAAATGTTTAAATCAGAACCTACTCCGCAGGATATCACCGTGCAATCATTGAACCAGACCTATATATTAGACTCGTATTATAAAGGGCTAAACTCAACATTTTCTTTTGGTGGAAATGATTTATTAGAAAAAACAGTAACGATAAAGGCGGAACTATACGGGGATGAAAACGAATTATTAGCTACAAGCGTATACAAAGATGTGAATTCTTTATTAAATTCCTGGAAGAATCAGCAATCTACCGGTCAGTTCTTAATGGTGCCTTTTGTTTTAAGCGGAGATGTTGAAGAAAAATGGGAGACCACCTGGGCAGATGGCAATCCAAGCAAGGATAATGTTCCGGCTAAAGTAGTGATGACAGTAATAGATGATATTGGGCTAACATATACTGCGGAGGAGAGCAATATCACATCCATGCCTGCTGGTACGGCATGGGAAGATTTATTTCCAAGTGATGATGCAAGCATAAGCGGAATAACCGTAGCTGCTGACAAATTACTATCCCATCTAAGCAGCAATCAATGCAGCAACGGCAGAAAATAACACCATAAAGGTCTATCCAGGAGAATATCGAACAGGAACCATTGATATAGTTCAAAAAGAAGGCATAAATGTTACTCTAGAAGCAGTAGGAGAAGTAGTATTAAAGAATCAAATTAGAATTGATGGCGGAAAAAGACCTGCAAGCCCCGTGAGAAAGTAAGTAATTAGGGCTTTCTCACGGGGCTTTTTCTTTTGCCTCCAGTATAATGCCGCGTGTACAGCTATCTTTATGTTAGTTTGGGAGTCCTATTTATGTTTAATGAATACAATAATTAGTGATTGTTGAACGGTTGTTTTCTATAAGGCTTGGATTCTGGTGTTTTCAGATAATACAAAACTCAATTCAAACAAATTTTTCCAAATTCCTGGCTGTTTTGTTGAGAAAAGTTTTTATTTGTTTTAAGATAGTTTATAGCAGGTTTAAATTCGCGTGTAAAGTTACAATGCGCTTTTATGATTATATATCATTCTAGCATTAATAAGCTTTCGGAGGATCTCGAATGAAGGATGAAAAAAATGACTTCTCTAAGGCACCGGGTATTTAATGCCTGTTTTTATAGTAGGAATTTGTATGTCATTTTCTTGAATTACTTTTTAGGTTTAGGAAAAGTGGCTATATCAATAACTTTTGCTTGTGGCGTAATAACTACCGGATTATACATAGCCTTTTTAATCAGCAGAAACTATGAGAAGATGGCATTGATAGTTGTCATTATGTTAAGTTTTATTTTTTTCCCAACTATGTGGATTGTCGCTGGAGGAACTAGCAGCAACATTCCATACTATATTATTATAAATGCCGGGATAATTGCATTATTGCTTGTGGGACTAAAGAGAAAGATAATTTTTATTCTTTTCACTATGGTTGTTTGTGTTCTAATTGTTATTAAGTATCAGAGAACAGACATAGCAATAAAATATAACTCCAGATTAATCGGCTATATAGATCTATCTTTTGGTTTGTTTGTTTTCCATTGTAGTTTTAATTGCTGTTCTTATAGATAGTTATATTGAAGAACACCACAAATCTGAGCAATACCTTGCCACCCTTGAGGAAAAAAATAAAGAGATAGAAGCTAAAAACAGAATGTTGGAAAGAAACAATGCCGAACTAATAAAAGCTAAAGAAAAAGCAGAAAAACTTAATAGGCTTCTATATGAAGAAAAGCAAAAGTTAAAAAAGCTATCTATAACAGATCATTTGACAGGAGCTTTTAATAAAATGCATATCACATCCTGTTTAAGAAAAGAGATAAAGACGACGAATCAGAATCAGAAAAAGCTCGTTGTGGCTATGATTGATATCTATAACTTTAAGAGTATTAATGATACATATGGGCATTTATATGGAGATTATGTTTTAAAGAGAATAGTCAGGGTAATGATGAGCAACCTAAGGCAAAATGATATAGTGGGACGTTATGGAGGTGATGAGTTTCTAATTATTTTGCCTGATGTTAGCAAGGAAGAAGGACATGCATTGATGGAACGTGTTCGCAAAAAAATTCTAGAGCTGAAATGGGAAAGCAATCTAAAAGTAACGATTAGTGGTGGTGTCATAGAATTAGAGAGTGATGAGCTGCCCAGCTTAATAAATAAGATTGATCAATTATTATATAAGGCAAAAAATAAAAACAAGAACCGGATAGAAAAAGAGGTTAGTGGTTAGCCAACCATTTATAAAAAACATTTATATAAAATGTAAGGATTCAATTCGAAAGGGATTGGATAGTCATTACACAGCGACAGAGATTGGATGGTCATCACACAAAAGTAAAAAAGTTTATTGACAAAGTTAAAAATATATGATATATAAAATCATAGTTAGCACTCAACCCCTAAGAGTGCTGATAATAAGTAAATAAAATGGTAGTGTTAATGTGCAGCGCTAAATCTACACAAGAAGAAGCGAGAGAATTATTGTCAGATAACCTTGGTATTCATTGGTAGGAGATTTCTTTTGAATCCGGGTAATCTTCATTCAGTAAGCACGATAAGGATAAAATTCCTTTAAACACATCTGTTTTGTATTTAAATGAATACTTTGACCAGAATTATCTATAAGTATTAAGGCGCTGTAAATTTACAGCGTTTTTTTAATTGTTTTTAATATCATGTAATTATCATGGCGCGCACGTTTTGCTCTAATGAAATTAAAAACAACTTATTAAAACGAGGTGAAAAAAATGCAAGCTTTAATACTAGCGGCAGGGATGGGAAAAAGACTAAAGGAGTTGACTAGGGATTCAGCCAAATGTATGGTCGAAGTCAACGGCAGAACTTTGATTGAAAGGATGCTCTTTCAACTTGATGAATTAAATCTGACAGAAATTATAATCGTCGTCGGATATAAAGCCAAGGAACTTATTTCTTTTATCAACACCCTTAATATCCGAACGCCCATAATATTTGTTACAAATGAAATTTATTCTAAAACGAATAACATCTATTCATTGTACATAGCACGAGACTACCTGATAAAAGATGACACGTTGTTGTTGGAGTCAGATTTGATACTTAGCGATGGTGTTCTAAAAAAGCTAATCGACAACACCTATCCGAATTTAGCATTGGTAGCCAAATACGAAAATTGGATGGACGGAACTGTTGTTACAATAGACGATAAAAATAATATAACAAGTTTTGTAGAAAAAAAAGAATTTGACTATAGAAATATCGATCAATATTATAAAACCGTAAATATTTATAAATTTAGCAAACAGTTTTCTCAATTATATTACGTTCCTTTTCTTAAAGCGTATATCGATTCTCAGGGTCGCAATGAATATTACGAGCAAGTGCTTAAGGTGTTGAGGGTAATTGAAAAGTCTCCGATTAAGGCGGAGGTTCTTGAAGATGAAGCATGGTATGAAATCGATGATGTGCAGGATTTGGATATAGCAGAATCCATATTTTCCGACGATAGGTTTACTAAAATCCGGAGTAGATATGGGGGGTACTGGAGGTATCCCAAGCTAATAGATTTCTGCTATTTAGTTAATCCTTTTTACCCTCCCAAGAAAATGATTGAGGAAATTAAAGCCAACATTGAGCTGCTGATTGGCAACTATCCATCTGGTATAGAAGTAAACAGTCTGATAGCAGGAAAATACTATGGTATTAAAAAGGAGCACATCTGTCCAGGCAACGGTGCTGCAGAACTCATCAATTCGCTTATGAAGACAATCAATGGCAATATCGGAATCATCTTTCCAACTTTTGATGAATATCCGAGCCGAATGAACAAGAACTATATAGTACCTTATTATCCAAAGAATAGGAATTTTTCATATAATTGCGAAGAATTAATGAATTATTATGATAATTTTGATATAAAAGCACTTCTCCTTATAAACCCCGACAACCCTTCCGGCAATTTCATTAATAAGGCTGAAATACAGCGTCTGTTAGAATGGACAAAACAAAAAGACATAAGACTGATAGTGGATGAGTCATTTGTTGATTTTGTAGATTCATCGGACTCTCAAACCCTTCTTTCTGAAATGATTCTTCAGGAGAATAAGCACCTTGCTGTTATAAAAAGCATCTCAAAATCATTCGGGGTACCTGGGCTGCGCCTTGGAGTTATTGGAAGTGCTGATGAAGAGTTAATTAGTTTTATTAAAAAAGATATTTCAATTTGGAATATAAATTCAATAGCCGAGTTTTACCTTCAGATTTGTGGAAAGTATACCAAAGAATATAGTTTAGCACTTGACAAGTTCAAATTCATCAGAAAAAAATTTATTGAGGAATTAAGAAAAATACCGAATCTCAGGGTTATTCCTACCCAGGCCAATTTTGTAATGTGCGAAGTACTTGGAGGATATTCGGCGGAGAAATTGTCCGAAACCCTGTTGTGCGAACACGGTATACTGATAAAAGACTTGTCAGGTAAAAAAGGAATCAACGGGCAATATATCAGAGCTGCGATTAAAACTAGTGAGGAAAATAACCTGTTGATAGCTGCACTTCATAATGTACTTGGTTCCGCAAGCAGAGCAAAATCGTTTAGTATTAAATTTCCACAGGCAGGAGGCTTTTAATTATGAGCAGTAAAGAACTTAAGCACGAATCAGAATATGCGATGCTTTATTTTCTGAAAGATCCGCCTAATATTTGCTCTCTTATAGGTCTCTTAAGCTCTATTATTGGAATATACTTCTCTATTACAGGAAAATACCTTTATGCATTGATAGGAGTTCTTTGGTCAGTGGCATTTGATTGGGCAGACGGGATGATAGCCCGCAATCTAAAAGATCGCAGCGACGATCACCGGGCAATCGGTGTGCAGCTTGATTCCCTTATCGATATTGTTAGTTTCAGCGTTTTCCCAGCCATCTTTTTATTAAGCTATGGAAGGTTCAATCCACTTTTTTTGCCAGGGGCATTCCTAATTGTGGCGGGAGGAGCTCTTAGATTAAGCTATTTTAATGTTTTTGGAATGATTGACAAAAAGACATATAGAGGGTTGGCTTTGGATAATAATGTAATTATCCTATCCTTTATATTTATATTTGAAAGATTTTTTTCGTATCAAGCGTTTTCCATATTTATCTACGCTATTATGATGCTTCTTCTGGCATTTAATCTAGCACCTATCCGTACGTATAAATTTGGTGCCAAATGGTTCTATGTACTTGTTGCATATACTATAATAATCTCAACTTATTTTTTGTGGATTCAATGATTTAGCTTACGTTCATCTCCGGAGCTGAGTTAGCTAAAACTGTTTAATAAGGAGAATTCAAACTTACAATTGAGGTTTGCGGCACTCTACAATTTAATTTTGTAGAGTGCCTTCTTTCTTAAAAGAATAAAGACAAAATACTCTTTATTCTATAAGATACACGGGGAAAATGCGACATTTAATAGTACCTGTGCTTATTAGGAAAATGACTTTCGTAGATTTAGACTAACTCAATATATTATTTGAATTACAAAATGGGTATTAAACACTAATAACCTGAAAAGAGAAGGAAACACTATGAATGACTATGAATGATTAGAAATGAGAGGATGGTTGCAAAATGAAGAAAAAAGTTAAAAATAATGTGTATTGGGTTGGAAAAGTTGATTGGGATCTTAAAAAGTTTCACGGTGACGAGCTATCTACCCACAAAGGATCAACATATAATTCGTATTTAGTGCAAGAGGAAAAAACAGTCTTAAAAAACTTGCTGAAATAGCCTCTTTGAATTTGCCTATAGATATAATTGCAACAAGTCATGGTGCAATATGGAGGGACAACCCCATGCAGATTGTTGAAAAATATTCTGAATGGGCAAGCGACTACCAAGAAAATCAAATAACAATTGTTTACGATACAATGTGGAACGGTACGAAAGAGCTTGCAGAAAGAATTGCTGAGGGTATTGCATTAGAAGATAGTAAAGTTGTTGTAAAAATCTACAATGTTGCTAAAAGAGACATCAATGATATAACAACAGAGATATTCAAATCAAAAACTGTAGTCGTTGGGTCACCAACGATGGGAAATAATATTTTACACTCGGTGGCGGGATTAATAAGCTACTTAAAATCGCTGAAATTCAAAAACAAAAAGGCTACTGGATTTGGCTGTTACGGATGGAGCGGTGAATCTGTTAAAATAATTAACGAACTCATGTCAAATGCAGGATTTGAAATTATTGGCGACGGATTCAGATGCTTATGGAATCCTGATGAAGATACTAAAAAATCAGCAGTTGAATTTGGAAAACAAATTGCAAAGGCGTGACAAATATCTGCAAGGGGGTTGAGAGATCGAGAGAAGTCTATCCGTATTATTTTTTAACAAATATAAAGTCCAACCAGACATCGGTATATAGACATTGACAAAAGCATGCGTTATAATTGAGATGTAGACAATATTTGTCAAAATTTTTATTTTTTCGTTTAACGATTTGAAACTACGGGAATAAACTAACATGATAAAAAATCGAATATAATTTAAATATAAATAAAACACTGTGTATAAAGCCTGATAAATTACATGTTGCAGCGTTAAGAAACTGTTGGTAATAAAGTGGGGTATAACATGATAACTCCTACCTTTGAAACACAGAAACATAATGAACACAGTTCTTTTTCAGATAGTGGCTTGAAGAACAAGCGTATTATCCTGTATATTATTATTTTTTTGGTTCTTTCCGTATCTCTTGGCACATTTTATCTTTATTTCGCTTGGAACAAATACAAGGAAATATCCTCATCAGAAGCTATTATGTTGGCTCAATCGCTGGAATCATTTTTACATAAGGAACATGTTAATGCGTTAACAGGGGGAGCTGAGGATTTAGAAAAAACGGAATATAATTTGATTAAAAGCAATCTCATAAGATTAACAGAGCTGTCTAATCCCATACATTTTGCGTATATTTTTGATGAGCGGGATGGCGATATTATCATACTTTTGGACTCAGAACCGTCCGACTCAACAGCTTACTCACCTCCTGGACAATTATATTATGAAGCAAGTGATAATCACCGGGAACTTTTTCAAACAGGCAAGACCATTATAACCGAGAAGATTACCGATCGATGGGGGTCATGGATCAGTGTGCTCGTGCCGATTAAAGACCCGAACAGCGGAAATATAATTGCGGCATTAGGAACTGATTATTCGGCTCCAGAATGGCAATTGAACCTGTTGAAACAGATGATTCCCGATATCATTATTGTTTTATGTATTTTTGTGCTTTTAGTTGCGCTGCTCGTTATCTGGAGACAGAAATATATTTTAAAGAGTCTTAATGAGAAATTGGCAATTGAAGAGGCACTGTATCATAGCGTGTTCGATCAGGCTCCAATTGGGATCGCAATTATTAATGGCGAAAACTTCGTATCAAAATTTGAAATCGGGGATGTTAGCATAAACCCAATGTTTGGAAAAATTCTCGGGCGCGATCCCATAGAATTACAAGGGCAAAAATGGACAGAGATTACACATCCGGATGATCTACATTTGGACCTGGAGAAATTAAAACAATTAAAAGAAGGTCAAATTGATGGATATTCAATTGAAAAACGTTTTATAAGACCTGATGGCTCAAATGTATGGACAAACATGGAAGTTTCTTATCTTTCAGGTCTTCCATATGAGCATTCAATGCACTTATGCCTGCTCGAAGACATATCTTTAAGAAAGGAAACAGCAGATGCATTAAGAGAAAGTGAACGCAGCAAATCCGTTCTGTTGTCTCATCTTCCGGGTATGGCATATAGATGTAATTATGATAGAGTATGGACTATGCAGTATGTTTCTGAAGGCTGCTTTGAATTAACCGGTTACAATGCGGAGAGCCTTTTATATAATAAAGAACTATCATTTAATGATGTAATCGCGCCTGAATACCGTGACTTTCTTTGGAAAGAATGGGCGTATCTCCTGGACCATAGGCTGCCGTTAAAACAAGAATATGAGATCATAACTGCCCGGGGAGAACGAAAATGGGTTCTGGAAATGGGGCAGGGAATATTTAACGAACAAGGTGATGTAGAAGCACTTGAGGGAATTATTCTTGATATTTCTGACAGAAAAGAAATAGAAAATAACCTTAGATATCGCAATGAACAAAATCCATGGACAGGCCTACATAACCGGTGGTATTTGGAAAATCTTTTGAGAGAAGATGCAAAAGCAAAAACAGCGAGGAAGAGAGCGATTATAGGTATAAATCTGAGCTCCATTTACAGGCTAAGTCTGTCTTATGGATTTCATTACAGCCAGGAATTGATAAAAAGAACGGCTAATGCTTTGAAACGCCTATGTACCAGTAAGCATCAATTGTTTCATACATATAATAATCGATTTGTTTTTTATTTTAAAGATTATGAAGATAAAAATGAACTGACATCATTTTGCGAGGTTATAATCAGTGCATTAGAGTCTGTTTTCATTAATGACAGGATTGACGGAGGCATAGGTATTATTGAGATAGATGAAGATAATAGGTATGATATAGAACAGTTGTTAAGAAATGTCTTAATTGCATCTGAAAAAGCGCTTCACAACATTGATAAAAATTTAAGCTTTTGCTTTTTTGATAAGGTTATGGAAGATCAGATAATACGCGAAGAGGAGATTAAACATGAGCTTGCAATAATTGAAACGGATGAAAACGATGGAGGGCTCTTTGTGCAATATCAGCCAATTCTGGATCTGAAATCGAATCAAATTTGCGCCTTTGAAGCCTTAGCCAGACTAAAAAGCAATAAGCTGGGATTGGTATCACCGTTAGAATTTATACCAATTGCAGAAAAAACCAAGTCAATTATTGTACTTGGAGAAAAAATAATTTTAAAAGCGCTTGATTTTATAAATAAATTAAAGGAAAACGGTCATCTTGGAATAAGCGTTTCAATTAATATCTCTGCAATTCAACTGTTAACTAAAAATTTCAATAATAATTTATTCAATATGATGTCAAGAAAGCGGATTGATCCGGCAAACCTCTGTCTTGAAATTACTGAGACGAGATTTTCTGAAAACTACCAGGAAATAAACAGTATTCTAAGTGAGATAAAAGCTTCCGGAATTCACATAGCGATAGATGACTTTGGGAAAGGCTATTCTTCTCTTGCCAGAGAACGGGAACTTAATATTAACTGCCTTAAAATTGATAAACACTTTATCGACAAGCTTGTTTCACTGGAAGAAACGGAGGCCATTACCGGGGATATTGTTTCAATGGCACATAAACTTGGCCACTATGTCATAGCAGAAGGTGTAGAATTTGAAGCGCAAAGACAATATCTAATAAAACATGAATGTGATAAGATTCAGGGATATCTTATCAGTAAACCTCTGGATGAAGAGGAAGCAATTGATTTTCTTAATACATATAATAAAAAATAACTGATATTTGAATAACAGCCGGAAAATCGAGGGTGAGACTTTTGAAAAATAGCATAAAAACAACATCAATAAAGAAAACAATTATAAGTGTATCAATTTTAGCTATTCTTATAACTGCATGCGGAATTGGTACTTTAATTTTTACAAACTGGTTTTCATCAGCTAATCAAATAACCCAAGGGATTGCTGATGATGTTAATGAGAGAATATATAATCAAATATATTCATTTATTCAGGTGCCTGAACAAATCAATAAGGAAAATTATAAAATCATCGAAAACGGGATTCTGGATATAAATGATGAAATCTCCAGGGACAAGTTTTTTGTTAATGTATTGAAAACGTATGAAAATGGTATTTATAGCTTCAGCTATGGTAATACTGAGGGTGAATACTACGGAGCTCGCAGGAATGAAAAGGGAGTTATTGAAATAATGAGAAATAATGCGAGCACAGGAGGCAATTCGTGGTATTATTCGGTAAAGGATGATATGACTGCCGGTGAGCTTGTATTTAAGGCAGGTAAATTTGATCCGCGTATGCGGGAATGGTATAAGGCTGCATCTGATGCAGGGACTACTACTTTCTCTCCAGTTTATAAACATTTTATAATGGACGATTTAGCAATATCATCATCGTACCCTGTTTATAAAGAAGGCAAGCTTCAGGGGGTTCTCGGAACTCATCTGCTGCTCACAGATATTGGTGATCATCTTAAAGATGAAGTAAGTAAATATAATGGATATTCGGTTATCCTTGAAAAAGAATCAGGGGCCTTAATTGCAAATTCTATGGGGGACGAAAATTTTACTGTTCTTTCCAATGGTACATTAATAAGATATGGCATTGACAGAATTGAAGACTCTGATTTTAAGGAAGCTTATAAAAAATATTATAATCAAGCAGAGCAGAGCTTTTGTTTTGCAGGTAAAAATCAAAACATTCATATAAATGTAAAAGAAATTCATATGCAGGGATTAGATTGGGTTGTTATTTCAGCAATTCCATATGACTTTTTTATTAGTCCCGTGATGCGAAGCATTTACATTACTGCACTACTGACATTGCTTATATTGCTGTTGTCACTTGGTATATATATGGTTATTACCGGCAGACTCCTGAAACCGGTAGACAACTTACTTCAAGCTTCTGAAGCCTTATCCTCCGGTGATTTGACAAAGAGAGTTGATATTGTACGATATGACGAAATCGGAAGGATTTCAGAAAGCTTTAATAAGGTAGCCGAAAAAATGCAGTACCTGATAAATAATCTGGAAGCTGCTGTCAGAGATCGAACCGAGGAATTAAATAAGGTAAACGCAAACTTGGAAGATAATAAAAATAAACTGCAGCTCATATTGGATTCTACCGCAGAGGCAATTTACGGGATAGACTTAGACGGGAGATGTACATTTTGTAATAAGAGTTGTATTGAAATATTAGGATATAGCAGCCAGGATGACTTGCTTGGGAAGAATATGCATGAACAGATTCATTCTGTCAGTCTGAATGGTACACAGATTCCTATTTCTGAATGCAGGATATTTAAGTCAATTAAGGAAGGCCGCGGTGTTAAGGTTGATGATGAAGTTTTCTGGAGAGCTGACGGGACCTTCTTTGATGTGGAGTATCATTCATACCCGCAAATTAAAGACGGCAAGGTTGTCGGCGGCGTAGTAACTTTTTTTGATATAACCGAGCGCAAACGAAGAGAAGCAGAAATTCAGTATTTGAGTCATTATGATGTACTTACCGGATTTTTAAACAGAAGGAGTTTCGAAGATTATTGCAGGATAATCGATAAGCCTGAGAATCTCCCATTGTCTGTTATCTATGCAGATATTAATGGCTTGAAGATGACTAATGATATATTTGGGCACGCTACCGGAGATAAGCTGATAAAAAAGTCAGCTGAGATACTTATGAAGTCTTGCAGGGGAGATGACAAGATTGCCAGGGTTGGCGGTGATGAATTTGTAATTCTATTGCCAAAGACTAATAAAGCGAATACAGAGAAGATACTTGAACGAATTAAAACAGAATTTTCAAATATACGTGTGACAGCAATAAAATGCAGTATTTCTCTTGGAAGCGATATAAAGGAAAGTATGGATGAGTCGTTGCAAAACATAATAGCAAACGCGGAAAGAGAAATGTATAAAGATAAAACCATGAGCCGCAAAGATGTTAACAAAGAGATTATTGATACACTAGTTGAAACATTTTATTCAAGAAGTCCAAGAGAGAAACAGCATTCAAAAGCCGTCTGCGAATTATGTATCAAACTAGGGTCTGCCTTGAATCTACCGGAAAATGAAATCAGCATATTGAAGCGGGCATGTAACCTTCACGATATCGGTAAAATTGTCGTTGATGAAAACATTTTATTAAAAGATTCGCTGTCAGAGGACGAATATGAACAAATGAAGCAGCATTCTGTGATAGGATACCGTATATTAAATCTATTTGACGACACATTGGATTTAGCAGAAATAGTTTACAGTCATCACGAAAGGTGGGATGGAACAGGACATCCAAGGCATCTTAAAGGCACAGAGATTCCGCTGATATCGAGAATCATTTCTATAGCGGAAACATACGAACGAATATTAACAAAAGAGGGGATTCCTACAGAAGAAAGTAAAAGGAAAGCTATCGAATACATAAAAGAAGGTGCAGGAAAACAGTTTGATCCGCTGATTGCTGAATTCTTTGTTCAAATGATGGAAGTGGAAGAACCTTGATTGTATCAAATAAAGGTGTTCCCTTGATTACAAATGAAACGAATGTAGATTATTAAATATGGGGACTTTTTTGGATTTAGTAAATGAGAGAGTTCCTTGTTTTTAAAATTTATCAGAGGGGTGGGATTTTTATGAAAAAGGAGATATATTTAGCGGGTGGATGCTTTTGGGGAACTGAAAAGTATCTGGATAGCATCCCTGGCGTTCTATCGACTGAAGTTGGATATGCAAACGGGAATACGGCAAATCCAACATACGAAGAGGTCTGTTATCGCAATACCGGACATGCTGAAACGGTTAAGGTTATATATGACGATGATAAAATCGGATTGCCGTTCCTGCTTGACCTTTATTATGACGTTATTAATCCTGTATCCATAAACCACCAGGGAAATGATATCGGCACTCAGTACAGGACAGGGATTTATTTTACCGATCCGGAAGATGAAACGACAATTCTTGAGTCGATTCGGAAACTTCAGAAAAGGTACAAGGAAAAAATAGCAATTGAAGTCAAGCCCTTGGACAATTATTATAAAGCGGAGGAATATCATCAAAAATATCTTGATAAAAATCCAAATGGATATTGCCATATAGGAAGAGAGAAGTTCGTTCAAGCAGAAAAGGCCCATGACCCAAACCGAACATTGAAGAGAGAGTCGGAATCTCTTTACTCTAGACAAAGGTTTAAGAAGAAGTCTGTTGAAGATTTGAAACAAAGTCTGACCAACCTTCAATTTGCCGTTACTCAGAAGAATGAGACAGAACCGCCATTCCGTAACCCATACTACAATTTGTTTGATGAAGGTATTTATGTAGATATAACCACAGGCGAACCACTCTTTGTATCAACGGACAAGTTTGAATCAGGCTGTGGATGGCCAAGCTTTTCGCGGCCGATTAGTGATGAATTGATTCGGGAATTCAGGGACCTGAGCCATGGCATGATTCGTACGGAAGTACGGAGTAATACCGGAGATGCTCATCTTGGGCATGTTTTTCCAGACGGTCCGAAAGAACTGGGCGGACTGCGCTATTGTATAAACAGCGCTGCTTTAAGGTTTATTCCTAAGGAGCGTATGAAGGAAGAAGGATATGGGGACTATATGAAGCTTCTTGAAAAGTGAGGATTATCTTTTTTTTGGTAACGCAGTCTTGATGCCAATCGACCTATAATGTTGTATGTCGATTGATAAGTACAATTTCTTTACTTTGCATATTATAATATTAAGGTGATTAAAGGGACTAAGCGTAATGTCCCTTAATTATTTCCATATAAAAAGTAGTAAAAGAAATCCGACAGGCATAAATTTTACATTTTGATTATTTAATATACAAGTAATAAAAGTTTAGAAATAAGGGAGACTGACAATGCCAACCACTTACGCTCATTATACTTTCGGTATAAAAGTATATAATCTGTTATGCTCAGATGCCAAACACATCATTGATCAGAACAAATCATTATATTTATTAGGGCTGCATGGACCAGACATATTATTTTATTATAAACCATTAAAGAGTAATGATGTTGCCAATTTGGGCCGTGCTATTCATAGACAGACTGCTCTGAAGTTTTATCAAAAAGCAAAGGAGCAGCTTGAGTCTTGCCCGGATAAAGAGGCTGGAATTGCCTATCTTCTGGGCTTTTTCTGCCATTTTATGCTCGACAGTGAATGCCACCCTCTGGTTCGGCATAAAACTAAAACTGAAGGGTTGGCTCATAATAAGATAGAAAGAGAATTTGATCGGGTAATGATGACTCGAGAGGGGTTAGATCCTAATTCACATAAACCTACCCAGCACCTAATTTTAAAATCGGGTGATGAAAAGGTGATAGCATGCTTTTATTCAGGAATTACTCCGCAGCAGATTGATAAGTCTGTGAAGGATATGAAGCAATATCTTGATTTATTGGTTTCACCTGGAAAAACAAAACACACTATGCTTAAATGCGTACTGTCACTATTTAACCCAGACAAAGGCTTTGATGGATTATTAATGAGCAGGGAGCCATTGCCTGAGTATATAAAGAGCAGCGAAGATTTAGCAGAGATATTGTTGTTGGCTGTCAAGCCGACTGCCCGATATGCTGATATACTGTTCCGATGCCTTAATTATGGGGCGAGCGGAGGGAGAGATGAGGAAGAACTCAGACAACGATTGAATAGGGATTTTGGATAATGTTTAAGTAACCTAATTTACAACGCATAAACTTCCGCAATTTAAAATACTTCTTAATTAAGTCAGAGTTTTTAAAATGACAGTAGAAGTATTCATGCGGAGGTAACAGCTTTATGCATATATTTGAACGAATTGCAAGCAGATTTTCATATACGAGGAAAGGCAGGAAAATTGTTTGCAATATAATAACGGGATTGTTTTTATTACTAGCTGTAATTACTGGATCAATGATTTCTGTGCTTGCAGCTTCGTTTGAATCAAGAGGCTTACATAATGAAAATGTTATAATTAATTCAGAATTGCTTGATGTGAATCAAATGAATCATTTTATTACTCATGAAGAAATCCCAATTGTTGATTCAAATAATATAAAAATAATCGAAACTTACCCATGGCCATTAGACGGCGTACTCACATGCGAGTATGGATGGAGAACCTTTGATGGAAAACGTGAATTTCATGGTGGTATAGATATTAGTACGGGTGCCAATAGTCCGATTATTGCTATTGCTGATGGTCTAATAGAATGTGTTGGGATTGATAAAAAAAGCTATGGACTTTATATATTAATCAGGCATGATGATGGGTTTTACTCGCTCTGTGCCCACCTGGCCAACAGCTATGTTAAAGAAGGGGATCGGGTAATACAAGGGCAAATAATTGGCTTAGAAGGAGGCGGACGGGAAGATCCGTTCCCAGGACGTTCTTCAGGAAGGCATCTTCATTTTGAAGTGAGG
>DUPP01000043.1 GCA_012838265.1 Clostridiales bacterium | reverse complement strand
CTGCAGTGCAACACTTGTACAATAGAGCTGGGATTTATATTCAACGATTTGATAACAGTGTTGGAACGTATATCAGACCATTGTTCAAATATTGCTGGTTGTATAATAGAAATGTCACATGACAGCTTGAACATGCATAAATACCTTCATAAAGTCAAGCGTGAGCCAAATAATGAATATTTTGAGCAACTTCAAGAGTATTCGGAAAAGTATTCTATTCAATAATCTGATAACTATACACACAATTTATAATTAAGGGGACGAGGAGCGATAACATGATAAATGTTAAGCCCTCGTCTCCTTGACATTTAAGCTGATAATAAATACAATATACGGACAAATATAAAATTTTACTCAATCCGATAAGATGTATATTTTCTTACATGTTGAGATGCAAATTTTCCTCTTCAAAAGCTGATTAGACGGTTTATTTTAAGTTAAATGGGTAATATATTATACAAGAAAAAGGAAAGGAGAAATAATAAATGAACCGTTCCTATAATAAACTGGTAAGGGATAAAATACCTCAGTTGATAGAGGAAAGTGGGAGAAGATATACTTCCCGTATTTTAGATGAGAAGGAATACTTTGATGCCCTGATCGACAAGGTTATTGAGGAGATAGAAGAATATAGGGTAAGCGGTCTTGAGGAGGAAATTGCAGACGTTTATGAAGCATTAGATTGCCTCGTAGAATTCAAGGAATATGAGCCAATGCACCTGGATTATCTCCAACTTATCAGAAAAGAAGCAAGGGGCTCTTTCAAAGAAAGGATTCTTCTCATCGATGTAGAAGACGATACAGTCTAATTTAAAAGAAAGGGTGATATTATGAAAAGAATACTGGTTCCGATTGACGGCTCGCAATTCTCAGATCTGGCTATGGATAAGGCAAAGGAATTGGCGGATGCTTTTGGAAGTAAAGTAACATTGCTTTATGTCAACGATTTTCATCAGTACATATTTAATTACAACCCGGAAGCAGAAGAGCATTATGCTGAAATGTTTGACAAAGTATCAAGAGATGTGTTGGAGAGCGGAAAGAAGAGATTGGCAGACCTGGGCGACCGGCTTGAAACCGAAAGAATGGAAGGAAATGTAGCTAGTACCATAATAGATTATGCTAATAATAATGATTTTGACCTGGTAATCATCGGACCTTACGGCAAAGGAAGAATAAAGAGATTCCTTTTAGGCGGTGTGGCTAATAAAGTCGCAGCGCATGTAAATAAACCAGTTTTAATAGCAAGGTAGGCTGATATAATGTTGCTTTTGTGCTAATTAATAGAGAGCGGAAAAATTTATAAATTTGTTATTCTAAGATAATTAAAAAAAACAAGAAAAAACTATGTAGTTAAATAGGAAGGAAGGATGATTTTATGAAAAAAATACTAGTCCCAATTGATGGCTCACAATTCTCAAATCTAGCTATGGAAAAGGCAAAAGAATTTGCTGATGTTTTTGGAAGTACAGTTACGCTGCTTTATGTCGATGATTCTCGCCAGTACATATTCAATTACAATCCAGAAGTAGAACGTCGCTATAATGAAATGTTTAAAAAGGTATCAAAGGAAGTGAT
>DUPP01000042.1 GCA_012838265.1 Clostridiales bacterium | reverse complement strand
TCTATTAGGAATGTCAAAAATCTTTAGTTACTAGGGATTCGATATTTTTTGTATCAAAAAAGTCGAGCATTTTAATAGTCGCTTTAGTATTATTAGATATGAAAGGAGGGAGATAATGTTAGCCGAATTAAATCATGTAATCGAGTATATAGAAGATCATTTAACTGATGATATTTCTCTTGAGGCGATTTCAGAATATGCAGGGGTTTCTGACTATCATTTTAGAAAGATATTTTTTTATCTTTCAGGCATGACTCTTAATGAATATATAAAAAACAGAAAATTGTCAGAAGCAAGTAAGGATTTATTACACGGAGAAAAAGTAACGGATGTTGCTTTTAAATATGGTTATCAGTCAACGGATGGTTTCACACGAGCATATAAAAAGTGGAGTGGGCGTTTACCCTCTGATGTAATAAAAAAAGGCATAAGTAAATCGTTTCCAAAACTTTCATTTATTATAACCGTCAAAGGAGGAAATACAATGGAATTCAGAATTGAAGATAAACCGGCATTTAATTTAGTTGGTGTGAGTAAACGTGTTCCTTTACAGTTTGAGGGGGTTAACAACGAGATAGTAAAACTTGCAGAAAGCATTACGGATGAACAAAAAGAAGAAATGCATTCCCTTCAAAATATAGAGCCTTATGAAATCGTCAATGCTTCTTATGATTCGGATACTGGTTTTTTAAAAGAAGAAGGATCTCTGACTCATATGATAGGTGTTCTAACAACTAAAAATCAGATTAGCAATTTATTAGAAAAAGTACCGATTAAGGCTTGTACCTGGGCTATATTTCCTAATGAAGGACCATTTCCTTTTACGTTACAGGAAACAATGGCAAAAATATATTCAGAATGGCTTCCTTCTTCTGATTACGAAGTAATCGATGTTCCTTCTTTCTCTTTTACTAAAATGGATAACGAAAAAAAGGATTACGCTTATAGTGAAGTTTGGGTTCCAGTTAGGAAAAAATAAAACCATACAAGCAATTTTAGGAAAGGCACAATAGAGACAAAACACAACTTATTTAGCTTAGCCGCTCGCATGGAAAAAACATATAAAAAATTAGATAGGTAGTAGAAAGATATATTAAAAAATGTTAATATTAGTTATGTGATGGAATGAATCCTTGTGTTTATCAATAAATAGGCTACTTTTACTCAAACAATTATTTTTATAATTAATTTTTTAAAAAAAGATTTATATCAGGATTCAAACTATTTCAAATTAGATTGAGGTTTTTTCTGTGAAATTATTGCTTAGTCTATACATTTTTGTAGCGGTAATATTAACTCAGTTTTTTGCAGCTTATTTTTTTTCAAAGGGTAAGAATAGCTACCGAAAGGCATTTTCTGCCTTTATTTTATGTGTCGGTATTTATTTGTTTGGTTATTTAATGATTATTAACAGCAGTAATCTGCAAGAATTGATCTTTTGGAATCAGATTCAATATTTGGGTTTACCTTTTATTTCTGTTCTATGGCTGACAGTGGCTCTTCTTTATACTAAGACAATTTATACCTTAAGCAGGCAGATGACGTTTGTGCTCTTTTTTGTGCCTGCAATTACTTTTTTGATGCGGCTCACCAATTCTTGGCATCATCTTTTCTACACAAATTGGGAGGCAAAACAGTTTTTTGGATTTTACTCCTTACATATGGAAAGAGGTTACTGGTATTATATTAATATTTCCTATACTATACTTTGTCTGTTTTTAACCATTATCATTTATTATTTGGGATATCGAAAAAAACGATCTGACTTCACCAGACCCCAATTTATGGTTTTCTTTTTTGCTTCCCTGCTTCCTCTTATCGGAATCATATTGATTATTTTTACTTATAGTAAGTGGATAATTGATTTTGCGGCCTTAATAATGCCAATTTCTATACTAATTATTGGTTATGGCATTTTTAAATATGATTTTTTAGAAATAAAGGCTTTTGCTCGAGAAACAATTTTTGAAAACAGTCTTGATGGCATGATGATATTTGAATCAGGCCTAAGGCTAATAGATTACAACAAGGCTGCTAAAGATTTTTTTGCAGCATTAAATATTTCATTAGGCAATTATCCTATAGAGAATTTATTTAATCAGGAACCAGAGCTGCTGGAAATTTTCAAAAGTGAGACTACCAAGGAATTTTCAGTGATGATTGAAGGGGAAAAGCGTTTCTTTGAGGTTAGTACTTTACCCTTGGGCATTCACCATGATAAGAAAACAAGGATGTTTAAAAGTATCAGAGATATTACTGAAAAGAAAAAATTTCAGGAAAAACTGATTACGTTGGCTACCACAGATTTCTTGAGTGGTCTTTATAACCGAGAAGAGTTTTTGAACTTGGCTCAAAGGGAATTATCTTGGGCCAATAGACATAATCAGAATTTATCTTTATTAATGATTGATATAGATCATTTTAAAAATATCAATGATACATTTGGACATGGAGCGGGAGATGAAGTGATTCGTGAAATGGGAAATATGATAATGACTGGTTTCCGAAAGACCGATTTTGCTGGACGCTTAGGAGGGGAAGAATTTGCTGTTCTTTTAAAGGATTCATCTTTGGATGAGGCAAAAGGTGTCGCAAATAAATTTAAGGAGGCTGTGTCAAGGACAAAAGTAATTTATGAGAAACAGGAAATTAGTTTTACTGTAAGCATTGGAGTGGCGGCAACCGGTTGCAGCATTAATAATAGAAACAATATCAAAGACGTTTTAAAACAGGCAGATGATGCTTTGTATAAAGCAAAAGCCAAGGGACGAAATTGTGTTGCAACAGTGGAGTAAAGATTAAACAAATAAAAATAAGGGTACGATAAATGATAAATATCATAATAATTGTAAAAATAATTAGAGTCTAATAAAAATAATTAGAGCTTAATCATTTTAATGTTGCAAAGACGGAGGAAAAAGATCGATTAAAAATTTTAAGGAGATGAAAATTGGACAAGCTAAGGTTTAAAAATTCATATAAATGGGTGGTTTTAGTTATCTCTTTCGCTATAATGATGTGCTTTGCATTGTCTTTGCAAGCTTTGCCGCCACTATTTGAGCAAATTATGAAGGACATCCCTTTTACTAATGCTCAGGCAGGTGTTTTGATGGGGGCTTACGCCGTACCTGGAATTTTTTTACCTTTTGTAGTGGCTTATCTAGCTGCTAGATATGACATTAAAAAGTTGATAATAGCAGCTTTAATTGTTATGATTGCAAGCTTGGTAGCCTTTTCTTTTGCAGGCTCCTTTTCACTTTTAGTATTATATCGAACAGTGGCGGGTATAGGCGCTACTGTATTAGTAGTTCTTGCTCCCCTTCTTATAACTATGTTTTTTGATCAAAAGAATATTGGGATAGCGATGGGCGTTTTTAATATGGCTTTGCCATTAGGGACCATAATTGCAGCAAATGTTTTTGGTTTTCTGGGGATAATATTTGGTTGGAGAGTAATATCGGGGGGTATTGCTGTATTTGTAGGTGTGGTCTTAATATTAGTCATAATTGCTCTCTCAATACAAAAAGGGGCACCTAATAAGTCAAATGAATTAAAGAAAGAGCCTGCTCCAAAATTCCAAGGAAGTTTAAGCCTCTGGTTTCTTGCAGCTATTTGGTTTTTGGGTAATTTCCAGCTCTTAGCTTATATTACTTTTGGCCCTGGATTTTACATGTCCATCGGTTCAACCAGTCAGGAAGCAGGTTTCTTAACAAGTTTGGTTATGCTTGCATCAGTTTTTTTGGCACCAATCATTGGGGTAGCTTTTGATAAAACTGGTCATAAAAAGCCTTATTTAATAATAGGATGCGTAATTATATTGATGTCTTTTGTGGCATTAGCAACGCATTTATCAGGATTATCATTGTGGGCTACTGCCTTGGGAGTTGGATTTGCTCCTATGGCAGTTTTCGTGTTTGCATATCTTCCCGAGACAGTCAAACGTCACGAGGTGGGAATGGGTATGGGTATGCTGACTACTGCAGTAAACTTAGGTATAACAATAGGACCATTTACACTTGGTTCAATCCTTGACCATACACAAAGCAATTTTACTATTTCATTTATGTTTTTAGCTGCAATATCAATAATAATTATTGCTTTTTCATTAGGATTAACATCGAAAAATAAATACTCATTGTGAACACGTATGTTATAATGATGAATTAATATGATAATTCTGGAAATATCAAAAAGGTAATACTAAGGAGTGTGAAATTATTTGGATCCTGACGGATTATGGAAAGTAGCTGTTTTGATTGTGCTTTTAAGCTTTTCAGCATTCTTCTCAGCATCGGAAACTGCATTGACATCTATAAGTAAAATTAGAATTAAACACATGCAGAAAGAAGGTATCAAAGGTGCAGATTCGGTAAGCAAAATTAAAGAAAACCCCAGCAGATTGTTGGGAACTATTCTTGTTGGCAACAATGCAGTAAATATAGGCGCTTCTGCCTTGGCAACGGCATTAGCTATAGAGCTTTTTCAGAATAAAGGAGTTGGAATAGCTACTGGAGTAATGACTATTCTAATACTTGTATTTGGTGAAATAACACCAAAGTCCTTAGCTGCTCATAATTCAGAAAAAATCTCTTTAAAGGTAGCAAAGCCGTTATCATTTATTATAAGAATTCTCAATCCTATTGTTATTGTATTTAATTATATCACTAATGGTTTAATCAAACTATTTGGTGGAAACACCACAAGTATGCAGCCTTTTATAACTGAAGAAGAATTGAAAACAATCGTAAATGTGAGCCAAGAAGAAGGAATTTTAGAAGCTGAAGAAAAGCAAATGATTTATAATGTTTTTGAATTTGGGGATCTTCAGATCAGGGATGTAATGCTGCCGCGGATCGATATCGTAGCATTAGACATAGATACAGGCTATGATCAGTTTATTGAAATAATGAAAAACACACAATTTTCTAGATATCCTGTTTACAGGGGCAGGATTGATAATATAATTGGAGTTTTAAATGTAAAAGACCTTCTTTTCTTGAATATTGAAAAAGTAAACTTCAAATTAGAAAACTATATACGAGAACCTCACTATACCTATGAATCTAAAAAAATAAGTGATGCATTTAATGATATGAAGAAAAAACGCGTTCATATGTCAATAGTATTAGATGAATATGGAGGTACAGCAGGTATAGTAACTATTGAAGACTTAATTGAAGAGATAGTAGGAGATATCGTTGACGAATATGATGATCATGTAATAGGTATACAGGTGATTAAAGACAACGAATTTCTAATTGATGGCAGTACAAGAATAGATGTCGTGAATGAAGAGATTGGTACATCTTTAGAATCAGAGAATTTTGACACGATTGGAGGATTTATACTAGGTGAACTGGGAAGAGTTCCTTTACAGGGGGATGTAATAGAGTATAATGGCACCAGTCTTATTGTAGAAAAATTAGATAGGAATAGAATTAGAAGCGTTAGAGTGAAGAAATTATAAGATGCTTTCATTATATAATTAGGAATTAATGTATAAATAGTTTATATGTAGTTTATATGGTGGGTGATGTACTATGCCCTGTCAAACAAGCGAGGAATTACAACATTTAGTAGAGCTATCAAAAAAATATGCAGTAAATGGTAAAGTTGCAGATTATATTCCAGAATTAGGTAAGGCGAATCCTAACGATTTGTCTATCGCAATACACTATCCTGATGGAAGGTGTATTTCTGCAGGAGATATCAGCAAAAAGTTTACATTGCAAAGCATCTCTAAGGTGATATGTTTAGCCCTTGTTTTAATAGAGAGGGGCTTTGATTATGCATTTGAACTAGTGGGGATGGAACCTACTGGTGACCCTTTTAACTCAATTGCTAAATTAGAAACTATGGTACCGGCTAAACCTTTAAATCCAATGATAAATGCTGGGGCACTGGTGGTAACTCATATGCTTAAAGGGAATACCGTGGAGGAGCGTATCAATCGATTATTAACTTTTATTAGACAATTGGCCGGAAACCCTAATATAGAAATTAATGAAAAAGTAGCTCGTTCAGAATTTGAAACGGCTGATTTGAATCGTGCATTATGCTATTTTTTAAGGCAGCACAAAATTATCAAAGAAGATGTAGAAACTTTATTAGATTTATATACCAAACAATGTGCAGTAGAAATGAATTGTTTAGATTTGGCACGTATTGGGATGATTTTTTCTATGGATGGGGTAGACCCTTTAAACGGTAAACGAATAATACCTGGAGAGATAGCCCGAATTTGTAAAACCTTCATGGTTACATGCGGAATGTATAACGCTTCAGGTGAATTTGCTATTAAAATAGGTATACCAGCTAAGAGTGGAGTGTCAGGAGGAATCTTGGGGGCTGTTCCAAGGAAATTTGGAATCGGAATTTTCGGCCCTGCATTGGACGAAAAAGGGAATAGCATTGCCGGGATTAAACTTCTGGAATTATTGTCTAGAAGCTATCGACTTAGCATGTTTTAGTTTTCAAGGCTGCTTAATTGTGGAATCAGATTATTTGATTTAACAATATATTTTTACCATCAAAAAATTATACAGTAAAAATAGTAATAGCGTAATCTAAGGTTAAAAATAAATAAATCTTAATATTTTTTAAAAACCTATATTCAACTTATTAAAAATTTGTTATTATAGTACCGTAGGGCTTGTTTTAGAAGTGTTTCAAGCAAGGGTAGCATGGTAGGCAAATTAGTATTGGCACATAACTCATTAAAGTGCCTATGTCTGTTAAATGCATTATCAACTCCTACGGGAGTTTTTTTATTATGTAGTAAATGCAATATTTTTTTTAGAAAGGAAATTTTAATAATGCCCATAACTGAACTTCTTGTTCGTAATGCCAATTTATATGGTGATGAAATCAGTCTCGTCGAAATGAATCCAGAACTGCAGGAAAGACGTGAGGTTACCTGGCGTGAGTATGAACTTATAGAACCAATTCCTTCGGCTGAATTTAGGCGCGAGATTACTTGGAGAGAGTTTGATGAACAGGCAAACAAAGTTGCCAACTTACTGTTAAAAAAAGGAATAAAAAAAGGCGATCAGGTAGCAATTTTGCTGATGAACTGTTTAGAATGGCTGCCAATATATTTTGGTATCCTTAAATCAGGTGCTATAGCTGTACCCTTAAATTTTCGCTATACTGCTGAAGAAATCAAATATTGTTTGGAACTATCAGAAGCAGATGCGTTAATCTTTGGACCTGAATTCATCGGTAGAGTAGAAACAGTTTTTGATGAGCTTGACAAAGTTAAATTTTGTTTATTTGTAGGTGAGGATTGTCCTACTTTTGCAGAATGCTACCACAGTCTGTCAGCAGAATGTTCCGTTGAAGCGCCTCCAATTAAACTAACTAATGAAGATTACGCTGCAATCTACTTTTCTTCGGGTACTACCGGATTTCCAAAGGCAATTTTACATAATCACCTTAGTCTTGTATCTGCCGCTGAAACAGAACAGAATCATCATGGACAGACCAGGGAAGACAATTTTCTTTGTATACCGCCCCTATATCATACAGGTGCCAAAATGCATTGGTTTGGGAGTTTGTTGTCAGGCAGCAAAGCGGTCTTATTGCGTGGTGTAAAACCTCAATGGATTCTGAAAACAGTTTCAGAAGAAAAGGTCACCATAGTATGGTTGTTGGTTCCATGGGCTCAAGATATACTGGATGCAATTGATAGAGGAGATCTTAAGTTGGAAGATTATGAGCTTGGGCAATGGAGATTGATGCATATCGGTGCACAGCCAGTTCCTCCCAGCCTGATTCGTCGATGGAAAGAATATTTTCCACATCATCAATATGATACTAACTATGGATTGAGTGAATCCATAGGCCCCGGATGTGTTCACCTTGGAATCGAAAATATCCATAAAGTCGGTGCAATTGGTAAAGCAGGATACAACTGGGAAGCTAAAATTGTAGATGAGTTTGGTCAACCAGTGTCTCAAGAACAGGTTGGAGAACTTATTGTAAAAGGTCCTGGTTTAATGCAGTGTTACTTTAATGATCCTGAAGCTACTGCAGCTGTGCTAAAAAACGGGTGGCTTTATACGGGTGATATGGCTCGTATGGATGAGGATGGATTTATTTTCCTGGTTGATCGAAAAAAAGATGTAATCATTAGCGGTGGAGAAAATATATATCCAGTTCAAATAGAAGATTTTCTACGTGGACATAATTCAATCAAAGATGTAGCTGTTATTGGAATACCAGATAATCGATTAGGTGAAATTGCAGCTGCTATTATTGAGTTGAAACCGCAGCATGAATGTACTGAGGAAGAAATAATAGAATTTTGTTCTGAGCTTCCCCGTTATAAGCGACCAAAAAAGATAATATTTGATGAAGTACCGCGTAATCCAACTGGTAAAATCGAAAAACCTAAACTGAGGGAACGATACGCTGGCGGCAGTGTGGTCGAAGTACAAATTAAGAATTAATGATACAAGCAAAAAAACCAGGAGTATTTTATCATTATAATGCACCTGGTTTTTATCTTGTATTAATTATTAAATGCTTCTTTTACTGCTTCAAAAATCTATAATTGTTCTTATATTTTTTTCAAAAAGATCACATTTACTATAGAACCAGAATTAAATGATTATAAGGAAGAAACTAGGGAAATAAATAATCTATATAGAAATAAGATAATGATAATTTGTATCAATTAATGCGAATAGTAGTTGGAATACAATATGTGCTAGATGTTTGTATTATAAGTTGTTTTATGTTATCTTATTTATTATATTAAGATTATCTTTAAGATTGTCTTTATAAATTATTAGTATTTTAAGGTGAATTTCAAATGGCAAAAAAGAAAAATCCCATGAACGAAAGAATCTTAGTATGTGTTCATTATGGACCAAATGGCGAAAAGCTAATTAAAAGAGGCAGCAGGATTGCACAAGCCTTCGATTGTCCACTTTATATTTTAACAGTTGATCCAAAGCCATTCGATGAGTTAGATGCTGAAAAATCAAGTTATATTGCCAAATGGCAAAAATTGGCTAAAGAATATGGTGCAGAAGAGTTTATTATAAAAGATAATGAAGAACGCCGTGTTTACAAAGTTATTGCGGAAGTAGCCAGAGAAAAAGGAATAACTCAAATAATTATAGGTCAGGCAGTTCATAGTACCTGGGAGCAAATAACTAAGGAATCAATTATTAATTCGCTAATAAGGGAAATACCTTTTGTAGATATTCATATCATATCCGTTGCTCGTCATTTGAAAGACCCATATTGCAATTATCAGAAGGGTGTTCGCGCTTATCTTGTTAAAGAGGGTGAATCACATCGTCTTGTTTTTAGATATACAGAAGATGCGGAATATGAGGGTATTTTCTTTAAGGAAGTAGGCACGGACTTTAATAATGGTATATTTAGGTTCTTTAAAGATAATCAAACTATACAAGTAGAAGTTATAGAGGATACTGTAAAAGATTTTACTAATGTAGATCTGGAAACCAATGATGATTTGAACGATTAGAAAGGAGAATTGATGTCATATTTCCACCTAGTAATCGCAACTCCTTTTATTTTTGCTTTATTAGTACCAGTTTTATACAAGAAGATCAATCCTCGAATACATACGGGTTGGTTTGTTCTTATTATTCCATTGGTACTTTTTATATACTTTTTATCTTATAGTTTTGATATTTATGAAAAAGGGGCAATATATTTGACCCTACCTTGGATTCCTTCTTATGATATTAATTTAACCTTTACTATTGATGGATTGTCATTAATATTTAGCCTGCTCATTACAGGAATAGGTATTCTCGTAGTCCTCTATTCTATTTACTACATGTCTAAGTTAAAAGAAGCTCTGCATAATTTCTACGTTTATATACTATTGTTTATGGGCTCAATGCTTGGACTTGTATTTTCTGATAATATCTTTGTTCTGTACGTATTTTGGGAAATTACAAGCATTTCCTCGTTTTTATTGATAGCCTATTGGTTTGAACGTGAAAAATCCAGATCTGGCGCATTAAAATCGATGCTTATAACCATTTTTGGCGGATTTGCTATGCTTGCAGGTTTCATCCTGACTTCTATGATTTCAGATACGTATAGTATACAAGAGATGATAAGTAAAATAGATATCATACAATCTCATTCGTTATTTGTTCCTGCGATGGTCTTAGTTCTCATAGGAGCTTTTACAAAATCAGCTCAATTCCCCTTTAGTATATGGCTGCCAGATGCTATGGAGGCACCTACCCCGATTAGCGCCTATTTACATTCAGCTACAATGGTGAAGGCGGGAATATACCTCGTTGCACGTTTTACCAATGTTTTTGGGGGAGTATCAGAGTGGTTCTGGCTTGTTACAGGTGTTGGGATTGTAACATTGCTTTACGGCTCTATTAATGCAGTTAAGCAAACAGATTTAAAGGCTCTATTAGCATATTCTACAATTAGCCAATTAGGATTAATTATGAGCCTATTAGGTCTAGGGTCTGCAGCTTTATATTTTAATGTTGGCAATGAAGGAAATCTTTATGCTATAGCTATTTTTGCAGCACTTTTTCACATGGTTAACCATTCCACCTTTAAAGGCAGTTTATTTATGGTGGTAGGTATTATAGACCATGAAATAGGAACACGGGATATTAGGAGATTAGGCGGTCTTATTTATGTGATGCCAGTTTCTTTTTCTCTGGCTTTTATCGGTAGTTTTGCCATGGCTGGCTTGCCGCCTTTTAATGGTTTCTTAAGTAAGGAGTTATTTTTCACTTCAGTTTTACAAGCAGCTGAGATACCATTTTTTCGGATGGGAACATGGGGATTTATCTTAGTAATTGCTGCCTGGGTTGCTAGTGTTTTCACTTTTGTCTATTGCATGATCATCGTTTTCAAGACTTTTTTTGGAGAACAAAAATCAGACAAATTAAAAAAGAAAGCCCACGAAGCCCCTGTTGGTATGTTAATCCCCCCTTTGGTTTTAGCAGGATTAGTAATAGCAATATTCTTTTATCCAGATGTTTTATCCAAGTACTTTTTGCACTCTGCTTGGGTGTCTGTACTTCCATCAATTGTGGAAGATTCAGAATTACTGATAGAAATAAGTCAGTGGCATGGGATTAACAGAGAAATAATAATGACGCTTGGGGTAGTTATTATAGGTATAATATTATATAAGACAGTTAAAAAATGGAGTAAAGTATACAACTATTATCCTGAAGTATTAACTTTGAATAGCATTTACGAATCTGCCATAGAGAAGTTGGAAGATTTGTCTTTGAGTATTACCAAACGATATATGACAGGTTTTGTCAGAGATTATCTAATATACATTTTAGGATTCATTATTTTGATTGTCGGTGGATCAGTTATATTATTAGATGGCATATCATTCAATATGTCACGGAACTCAGAAGCTGGTTTTTTCGAATTAGGACTGCTGATTGGGATAGTTATAACTGCGTTTGCGGTAGCCTTTGCGAAAACAAGAATGGCTTCAATTATTACTATTGGCGGACTAGGTTTTCTTATAGTTTTCATTTTTGTGCTCTTTAGAGCACCAGATTTAGCTCTTACACAATTAGTAGTAGAGACAATTACGACCGTATTATTTTTATTGTGCTTTTACCATTTGCCAAAATATAAGAAGGAACAGGCTTCTATAGGTTTTAAGGTAACAAACGGAATCATTGCAGTTGGCATTGGTTTAGTAATGACGTTAGTTGCTTTATCAGCTTATGGGAACGGGTTATTTGAACCAATTTCATATTTTTATAAGAATTCTTATGAACTTGCAGGAGCAAAAAATATAGTAAACGCTATACTGGTAGATTTTCGTGGTTTTGATACCATGCTTGAGATATTGGTATTATCTATGGGTGGCCTGGGGGTTTATACATTAATTAAGCTGCGGTTGTCAAGGAGGAAAGAAAATGAAGAAACCAAATGATATCATTTTGAAAACCGTAACAAATGTAGCAGTCGTAATCATACTAACTTTCGCCATCAATCTTTTTATATCAGGTCATCACAACCCGGGTGGCGGATTTATTGGAGGATTATCATTTGTTGCAGCCATTGTTCTTTTATTCCTTGTCTATGGAATTGAAATGGTGAGAAAAAATTTTCCTGTCAACTTTAAAATAGTTGCAGCTTGTGGAGTATTGATATCCGTTCTGACCGGAGCAGGGGGAATGATTGCCGGCAACCCTTTTTTATATCAGACATTTGGATTTATAGAGGTTCCGATTTTCGGAAAGACTGAGCTGGCAACAGCAGTTTTATTTGATGTCGGTGTTGCTTTAGCTGTTATCGGAACAACTATGACAATTATTATGAGTATAGGGGATGATCGTTAATGGAAACATATATGTCAATTGTCATTGGAATTTTATTTACTGTTGGGACATATTTAATTCTATCGAAAACTTTACTGCGTATTATTTTAGGAACCTCTATAATAGGACATGGTGTTAATTTATTGATACTTACTATGGGAGGATTGAAAAAAGGCGGTGCACCGCTCCTTGGTTTTAACGAATTATCGCTTAATGATCCTTTACCGCAAGCTCTTTTACTTACTGCTATTGTCATAAATTTTGCAACGACAGCTCTCTTCTTGGTATTAAGCTATCGGGCTTATAAGGTATTAGGTAAAGATGATGTAGAACAATTAAAGGACCATGATGATGAATAACAACTTAATTATATTGCCAATTATTATTCCAATAATTTCTGGAATTGTGATGATTTTTTTCAGAAATTATATTAAAGTTCATCGATTTATAAGTATTCTTGCGACAGTATTAATTGGACTGATCGCCATATTGTTGTTGGAACAAATTAGAGCAACAGGAATACAAATCCTCTATTTAGGGGGATGGGAGGCTCCTTTCGGCATTACCTTAGTAGCTGATATGCTATCTGCCTTACTTGTACTTGTTACAGCTGTAGTGACCTTCTGTTGCCTATGGTATGCCTTTTTTTCCATTGATGAGCAGAGGGAGAAACACTACTTTTATCCTTTAACTTCATTTTTGACTGCAGGAGTTAATGGCTCATTTTTGACTGGGGATATATTTAATATGTTTGTTTGTTTTGAGGTCATGCTGGTTGCGTCTTATGTCCTGATTGCCCTGGGAGGAACTAAGATTCAATTAAGGGAGTCAATAAAATATATTTTAATTAATATGATTTCTTCTTTCTTATTTCTTATTGCTGTAGCGTATTTATACGGCATGCTAGGAACTTTAAACCTTGCTCATCTTTCTGTACGTGTCGCAGAAGTAGGACAAGGCGGCCTAATGACTGCAGTTGCATTTTTATTGTTAATTGTATTTTGTTTAAAAGCTGCGTTATTCTTATTTTTTTGGCTGCCAGGGCCTTACAGTGCACCTCCTACCGCTATAGCTGCTTTGTTTGGTGCCTTATTAACAAAGGTGGGGATCTACGCAATTATTCGGGTGTTTTCTCTTGTCTTTTATCATCAGCCGGGGGTTACACACCTTGTTCTTGGAATATTAGCTGCTGTGAGTATGGTTTTGGGGGCAATGGGCGCTGTAGCGTATTGGGATATTAAATCAATCATTACCTATAATGTGGTAGTAGGTGTCGGATTCGTTTTGGCAGGATTTGCTGCATTTTCAGAAACTGGAATGACAGGATCCATATATTATCTTATCCATGACATGATTGTTAAAGCGCTTCTTTTCCTTTTAGGAGGGACAATTATTTATCTGACTGGCACGGGCAAACTCAAAGATATGAGCGGCCTTATTCGCTTACAGCCTCATTTGGGATGGATGTTCTTCATTGCGGCATTATCTGTGTCAGGAATACCACCTTTGAGCGGTTTTGTCGGCAAGATTTTTATTACTGAAGGGACATTCCAATCCGGTTATTTTTGGCTGGGTGCAATTGGTCTTATTACGAGCCTTATGGTGTTGTATTCTGTAATAAAAGTATTCATGAATGTTTTTTGGGGATATACAGATATCAAGGAAGTTACTGAAAATAAAACAATAAAAGGACTTTTAATGCCGATTGGGGTTCTTACTTTTATAACGATAGGCTTAGGTTTGGGTGCAGAGTTAATGCATGAGTATGTAGATTTAGCAGTAGCCGTGCTGCTTGACTCAAGTATATATATAGATGCAGTACTCCGAGATAATTTAATCGGACAGGGGGTATGATATTATGGCTATGCAGGTGTTGGCTAATTTGCTGATAGGCCTTTTATGGGTATTCTTTCAAGATGATTGGAGTGTCTTAACTTTTTTTAGCGGGTATTTATTCGGATTATTTGTTATATTTATATTGCGGCGATTTCTGCCTACAAAATTTTATTTATTTACCTTACATGCTGTGTTTAGGTTGATATTATTATTTATAACTGAAATAATAGTTTCGAGTATTGTTGTAATAAGTATAATAATAAGGCCAAAAATGAATATAAAACCAGGAATATTTTCTATGGAGACAACTTTGAAAGGAGATGTAGAGGTAACACTATTAGCCCTCCTCATTACTCTTACACCTGGTTCAGTTGTTGTAGAGATTTCAGAAGATAACAAGATTTTTTATATCCACACAATGGATATTCCGGATTTAAGTAATTCTGTCTTAAAATCAAAAGACAGATTCGAAAATGCAATAAAGAAGGTGACGAGGTCATGATTATTAATACAATATTATTTATATCACTAATACTAATTATTTTTTGCGTACTTGCTACAATTTATCGTATCGTGAAAGGGCCTAGTTCTACTGAACGCATTCAGGCGCTAGATGCCTTAGGTATCTATATAATTGCAGGGGTAGCTGTTTTCTCAATTTTACAAAGGAGTACAGCTTATTTTGAAGTAATTCTTTTACTGGGCATACTCTCCTTTATAGTTACTATTGCTTTTGCGAGGTTTATCGAAAGGGGTGTTGTAATTGAACGCAATAACAATAATTGAACTTGGTATAGCAATTATTATTTTAATCGGAACAATCGTTGGATTTTTTAGTGTCATTGGATTTCTTCGATTGCCGGATGTATATAATCGTGCACATGCCCTTTCGAAGAGTGCTGCTTTAGGTGTTTTGTTTGTTCTTGTGGGGACATTTCTTTTCTTTTTATTTATAGAAGGGTATTTTAGTATAAAATTATTTCTAGGTATATTCTTTGTATTTCTAACTTCACCTGTTTCCAGCCATATAATATGCAGAACAGCATATCGATCTAATGTTCCATTGGCAGAAATTAGTGTTCGTGATGATTTGAAGGAAGCAATTTTCGTAGACAAAGAAATAAATAATTAGGACATTAATTTTGTTTTGATTTTTATTATTTGTTAATATCGTCGGTGACTTTTTAAATTGTGGCAGGTATCTTATCATTCACTTATTCAAAGCTTCTGAATAAACATATATAAATGAGAAAGGGGGATACTATGCCACAAATAATATATACTATACAGCCAGGAGATACTCTTGGCAATATTGCTCTTTTATATGGAAGTAATGTAGAAGCAATAGTGGATATAAATAACATTACTAATCCAAATCTTATTTATCCTGGGGCAACTATTTTAATTCCCGTTGAAGAAGAAGATACAGAAGTGCCGCCAGGAAGCCTGATATATACTGTTCAACCAGATGATACTATATATATTATCTCACGCCTTTTTAAAGTCAGCATGCAAAGTATTATAGAATTAAATAATATTGATAACCCTTCTATCATCTACCCCGGAATGAAAATAGTATTGCCCAGAGATGCTGTAAATCCATTTCAGCCTATAGAACCTGGTTTAATCAGATATACTATTCTGGCTGGTGATACTATTTATTGGATTGCTAGAAGGTTTGGTACATCAGTTGACTCAATACTTAATGCAAATCCGGGAATAGATCCAAATATGCTTATACCGGGTGAAGACATTTTTATTACAATCCCTGAAAATGCAGTTGCAATTTATAAGGGATTTCCTAAAAACATGGTTGCTCTTACTTTTGACGCTACGTATGGGAATAATCAAACACATACACTATTAAGAATATTGAGAGATAATGATGTGAAGGCAACCTTCTTCCTGTCTGGTATCTGGCTTATTAACTATCCAGAGCTTGTAAGGGATATTGCTGCAGAAGGTCATGAAATCGGGAACCACAGTTATACACATCCTCATATGACACTCATACCGTTAGAAGAGGTTGCAAATCAGGTTATACGGACAGGAGCGCTTATTAGAAACATATCAGGTTTGGATCCATATTTATTCAGGCCACCATATGGCGAGTATAATCAAGCCTTACTAAATACTTTGGCATCCTTAGGATATGTTACGGTTATGTGGACTATAGACTCTTTAGACTGGCAAAATCCTGGAGTTGAACAAATAACATCTCGCATAGCAGATAGTGTTGAACCAGGAGCCATTATTTTGCTTCATCAATCCTCCGCGCAAACAGCCGAGGCATTGCCTGAAATAATAGCTAGGATAAAGGAAAAAGGATTTAGTTTTAGTACAATTACACAAGTTCTTGACGCTTAGCATGAGGTATACATTAATATAATACACATTAAACATATACATTGAACTAAATAGAGACTTAGGCACTTCTTGCTATCTACTATTAAAACAAATACCAAGTATGATTGCTATTTGATTGAGAAATACTAAAGTATACTGGTTGTTAAGGAGGATCTTTCAATGGAAATGAATACAGAAGATTATTTAAAGAAGTCTTTGTTGGAAACTCAGGAGAGAGTACGGGATTTTAAAAACTATTCAGAAAGAATCGAAGATGACGAGATTCGAAATTTTTTCAAGGAATATGCCATATCCGAAGGAAAGCAAGCTAATAAACTGCAGAAGTTGCTTGAATCCGTGCAGAATTAAAGGAGCGTCCGTAAGGAGGTTCCTTTCTTATATAAAATTATATTAAAGTAGGAGTACGCTTTGATAAGTGAAAAAGAAAAAATGTTGGCAGGCGACTTATACGATTCTGCTAATGATGAGCTTGTAAAAGAGAGGGAACATGCTAGAAATCTCACTTTTGAGTT
>DUPP01000003.1 GCA_012838265.1 Clostridiales bacterium | reverse complement strand
TGATAGTCTGTTCAGGCCTGGTGGCACAACAGCGCTCAGAACTAATATAAGCGGGCTGGATGATTTCGAGTTAATCTGTTTTGTGGTGGTGATATGAAATGCTTACCTTTCCTGACGGCACCGTATTCGCTTATATTAGTTCTGAGCGCTGTTGTGCCACCAGGCCTGAACAGACTATCAATATCTGATTCTTCGCTAATATGAATTATGGATTCAATAGTCTCCTGCAACAGATTAGAATACTTGGTCATGCTTCTCCCATCATCGGTTTCTGCATTAAATCGCTTGTATGCTTTTTCAATTGGTTCTGTTTCGCCCCTGCACACATACCTTAATAAGTCAAGCGTCTTCTTTGACTCCAAATGGTTACTGGCAATCTCTCCATCTTCTGTAATGTACACTATATAGAATGGATGTAGCCTGTTTTGGTTCTCCTTATTAATGCCGTCATTAATGTTTCTTAGCACATAAATAACCCCTGGAGGAATATCTTCAGATGAGTTAACTACTGCATGCATACCAAGAGGCGTTTTGTCAAGATCAGGATTTTTCTTAACGTACTCCAGCAAATCAAGCCTGAATTCATTCAAGCCAAGATCCATAATGGAAACACCGCCAGACATATCTTCAATATCGACCACTTCTTCCTGGAGCCTTTTAAGTTGCTGCTTTCTGTACTCCAAGTCTCCTTTTTCATCAACATTGATTGGGTCATCGTCTCCTGTAGAAGTCATGATAGAAATTTTCATCCTTGTTTCAACCCGGCTTTTGAGATTGATATAGTCATCCAGGGTAATATCGGGCCAGAAATTAACCAATTGTATACGTTCATTATAGCTGCCTATACGGTCTATCCGTCCAAAACGCTGTATAATACGAACAGGGTTCCAATGAATATCATAGTTTGTCAGATAATCGCAGTCCTGGAGATTCTGTCCTTCGGATATACAATCAGTGGCAATCAATATATCTATTTCGTGGGGATTATTTGGTAGAAGCAGCTCCTTTTCCTTTGAAACCGGTGAGAAGCAAGTCAAAACCGTGTTAAAGTCTGCCCTTAAGCCCGGTATTGTAGTTCTTCCGTCCACTGAACCGGTTATCATGGCAGTGTAAAGGTTAAAGTTCTGTTTTACATATTTGCTTACATTGTCGTAGAGATATTCAGCCGTGTCAGAAAAGGCTGTGAAAATAATAATTTTCTTATTACCCGGATTTATGGGATTTTCTATCTTATTCCTAATAACTTCAAGGAGGGTCTGCAGTTTTTTATCGTAGTCGGGAGTAATATCTTCAATCATTTCCAGCAGTAATTCCAATATTTCATTATCCTGTGCAAGATGATCACGCCAGGATTTGTAATCCATATCATCCAAATCTATCTTCATTTTCTTACCGGCTGTGAAGTATTCAGTATTCTGATCATCCAGATCAAAATCATCACTTTCTGCTATATCTATTACATCTATCACAGTGCCTGCTCTGTAGCTGTCGATAATAACTATAGTATTTTCAATCTGCGTCTTAATCCTTTGAAGAGTCAATTTAAATGAATATACTGAGCTTTCCAACCGTTTCAGGAGATTAATGCTCATCAGCTTTTGTATACCTCTTTCTCTACCCGCCTGAGTAAGCCTGTTACTGCTTTCATGGTTCAAATCCATATACTTGTCCCGTCTGCTTGGGAAGATATAATCGGATGGTGTATATAAGCTTAAGTTCATATGCATCAGCAACTCATAAATCTCATTATAGTTAATGGCATTGTTCAGCGGAGTTAAGGAAGGCCTGTGTGTGATGGGCGGCATTCTCTCAGGAAATTTACCTATATCGATAGTATTATAGAATTTTTCAATGTGTTTTCTTGAACGTGCAATAGTAACGCTGTCCAATACTTCAAAGAAATCGAAATCAAGCATTTGAAGAAGCCTGGATGTAGTTCTTTCTTTCATATCCAATTCACACCAGGCATTATATGCTCTTTGAGCATTGCGAAATACATCATCAATATTCCTGTTGATTCTTAGTTTTTTGCTGAATGATGAAGAATCTCCTTCATACGCCAAGGCTAATTGGTTTCTCAAATCGTAGAACCTGTTATTTACCGGGGTGGCAGAAAGCATTAGTACTTTTGTCTTGACGCCTGGTCTGATCACCTTGTTAAGAAGACGTAGATATCTGTTTTCCCTTTGCTCATCTCCACCATAGGTCTCTCCACCATTACGGAAATTATGAGATTCGTCTATTACCACTAAATCATAGTTACTCCAGTTCAGCCTTTCTAAATCCAATCCATTGGATTTGCCGGATATACGTGATAGATCAG
>DUPP01000041.1 GCA_012838265.1 Clostridiales bacterium | reverse complement strand
CATTCGGCCTTCATCCATGGTATGCAGACCAGTATGATCTGAAGGATATGATGACTTACCTAATAAACTGCAGTGTAATCGGCGAAATAGGGATGGACAGTGTCTGGTGCAACACCGATCTTGATACCCAACAAAGAGTTTTCATTGCACAGTTGGATATCGCACAGCAGATAGGTTGTCCGGTAATGCTGCACACAAAAGGAATGGAAAAAGAAATTGGTGAAATTATCGCTAATTATACTATGCCGGTCATCGTTCACTGGTACTCATCATTAGAACACCTTGGGCTATATTTGAAACGAGACTGCTATTTCACAGTTGGACCCGATGTGTCAAAAAATGAAGCTGTTCAGCAGGCAGTAAAGAGTGTCCCACTGGACAGATTGTTTGTTGAAACCGATGGAACTGCTGCAGTAGAATGGGCTACAGGGAAACCTGCATCCCCGAAGGATTTGCCTGAAATATTGTTAAGCAGCGTCTCCTATATTTCTAAAATAAAAGGAATCGATATAGATATCGTGCAAAAAGAAATAGCAAAAAATTTCGAAAGATTAGGATTGCTGCCACAGCAAGCCATCTGAGTATGGTAGAAGCCTTAATTATTCCTTATTCCTTGAAAAAATCTTTAAATTTATCACCAAATAAGTCACCTAATGTTGGTCCTTGCTTGTTTTGTTCTAGATTAATTCCTTCTGGCACCTGACCCTCAGCTTCTTTCATACTTAAGCTAAGCTTTCTGTTTTTCTCATCAATACTTAATATAACAGCTTTAACCCTGTCTCCTATTGATACTTTATCAGATGGTTTTTGTATCCTCTCTGATGAAATCTCTGATAGATGAACAAGCCCCTCAATACCAGCCTCAAGCTCAACAAGCACGCCAAAATCAAGGACTTTTACAACGGTGCCTTCCACTAAATCATCGACTTTGTAGTAATCACTGGCTCCTTTCCATGGATCTTCCTCTACCTTTTTTAAAACCAGGCTAATTTTTTCTTTCTTTTTATCGACCTTTGCAACATAAACAGTAACTTGATCCCCCTCAGATACTACTTCTGACGGATCGTTAACGCGGTGCCAAGCCAGATCGTCCAGGTATATTAGACCATCTACTCCCCCGAGGTCAACGAATGCTCCAAATTTCATTAATTTCGTAACAACTCCCTGACGCATCTCGCCTTCTTGTAGCTGTTTCATTAGTTCTTTCTTTTTTTCTTTTCTTTCTGTGGTTTCAATAGCCTTCCTGGAAAGAACCACCCTCTTGCTTTCTCTGTCAAAATCTTCAACGACAACCTCAAGCTCTCTTCCCTCGTAAGTACTCATATCATCTACATATCTATATGATAAAAGGGAACCTGGTATAAAGCATCTGACATTTCGATAAACCGCAGACACACCTCCCTTTATCGCTTCTGTTACTTTAACACGTATTTTCTTCTTTTGATCGTAAGCTTCCTCCAGTTCATCCCAACCGACAATTTCTTCTGCTCTTTTATGCGATAATACTACATTACCATCACCATCATTAGTGTTAAGAACTAAAACTGAAATTTCATCGCCATCCTTATAAATATGATCTTCTATCATTTCTTCTTTTGTAATAATACCGTCTGATATATATCCTAAATTAACAAGGATTTCTTCGTCACCAACGGTTATTATCGTCCCTTTAAGCACATCTTCTTTGTAGATGCGTTTCATGGAGTTTTCTATTTCTTCCATGAGATCCATCATCGTATTTTGTTCATTCATTTTTATTACCTTTCACACAATCTCCATCAAAACTTATTTTTCTAATAAAAGTTACTGTTCTTTGATGAGATATAAGTTACTGTTCTTTTTAATATAAATCCTTAATGCTTTAATTATATAAACTAAAGCTATAGCTGCCAGTACATATAGTACAACAACTGAAATGTATGAAATAAATGGAATAATCGAAAATGCAATCATGTTACCCATATTACCCCTCCTGCCGCCATATGCGGCCTCAATGAAGCTGCCTTCCTTGAGTCTCTAAACAAATAATCCATGGCTTATCATATCAGTTTATTCTGATTTCTTCAAGGCTTCTAACCTCATAAAGACTTTAAGACATTAATAATTGACTTTATAAAAAGACTTATTTAATTGACTTTGCCAAAATACTTTATTTATTACACATAATCATATATAAGGACATATGAATTTAATCTAAAATTAAAGAAGCAAAAAAGATAAACCTCATCCTTAAAAGAATCTCCTGAATATATTGGCTTCGAGCAATCCCTAAAAGAAGCGGCTTTGTCTCCGTCAAAAGACGAAACTTATTCTATCATATTATTTTTCATTTATATATCTTTGCTTCTTCCTGACCGTTCACAACCCTTAGAACTCCTTGTGCGAGGGCTATCATCTCCTGTTCCCCAGGATAAACCATCACTTTGGCGATAAATTCAACCCTTTCTTTGATCCAGCCAACGAGCATTTCATCATATGCAAGACCGCCTGTCAAAATAATAGCGTCTACATCTCCCTTTAATACTGTAGAGCAAGCTCCAATTTCCTTGGCAATCTGATATGCCATACCTTCAAATACAAGACGGGCCTCTTCATCTCCGGCTTTTATTCTTCTGGCTACTTCGCGACCATCATTCGTTCCAAGGTACGCAACCAAACCGCCTCCGCCAACGATTTTTTTCCTAATCTCCTGCTCGGTATATTGTCCTGAGAAACACATACTAATTAAAGAGCCTGTCGGCAAGCTGCCTGCTCTTTCCGGCGTATATGGTCCATCCCCGTCAAGGCTGTTATTTACATCAACTATTTTACCTTTTTTATGCACCCCTACAGATATTCCACCGCCCATATGAGCTACAATGAAATTGAGCTGTTCATAGGTACTGCCTAATTCCTTTGCTGCTAATCGGGCAGTTGCCTTTTGATTAAGCGGGTGATCCTTGGATTTTCTATTTATGCCTGGAAGTCCGGATAGCCTGGCAAGCTCCTCGAGCTCGTCAACTACAACAGGGTCCACAACATAAGATTTAATATTGAGAGGACTTGCAATAGCATGTGCTACAATACCTCCTAGATTAGAAGCATGCTGACCCATAACGCCGACTTTAAGGTCCTCAAGCATAGCATCATTTACAATATAAGTTCCGCCAACAACCGGTTTCATATTGCCACCCCTGCCAGAAACTGCATCTAATGTATTCAAGTCTATACCCTTTTCCTTCAGGGCTTTGCAAATCATGTCTTTACGGAATTCAAACTGCTCATATATAGTTTCAAATCTTTCAAGCTCTTCGTTAGAGTGTCTTATAACTTCGCTGAAAACTTCATTCTCATCATCAAAAACTGATATTTTTGTTGAAGTTGAGCCCGTATTTATTGTTAGTATTCTAAATTGTTTACCCATTACAAACCTCCTGTTCTAATTGTCGAGCTGTCAATATACCAAGAGCTATTGAATTAAGCTTGGAAGTATCAGAACTTGCTCTTGAAGTAAGGATTACTGGAGCTTTTGCACCCATTATTATCCCGGCTTTTTCGGCTCGTCCAAAGTATTCCATGGATTTATTCAATATGTTGCCTGCTTCAATGTCAGGTGTTATTAGCACTTCTGCATGTCCAGCTACAGGATGAATAATGCCCTTATGTGCTGCGGCTTTAGGAGATACGGCATTGTCCAAAGCCAATGGGCCTTTTACGATACAGCCTGTTATTTCTCCCCGTTCATTCATTTTTGTCAGTTCAGCAGCTTCTACTGTTGCAGGCATCTTCTCATTAATCTTTTCTATTGCGCATAATATCGCAACTTTAGGATTTGGATTGCCGAGCGCATGGGCTACACAGATAGTATTCTTTATAATATCTACCTTTTCTTGCAGAGTTGGAGCTATCGTCATAGCAGAATCGCTTATTACAAAAAGTCTGTCATAATGTGGAACCTTCAGCACTCCTACATGGTTCAGCAGTCTTCCTGTTCTAAGGCCAACCTCTTTATTTAACACTGCCTTAAGTATAACAGATGTATCGACAAATCCCTTCATCGGTAAAGTGGCAATTCCCTTTTGAACCAGCTCAACAGCTTTAAGACACGCCTTTTCTTTATCCTCTATATCAATAATCTCGAAGTTGCTGAGATCCATGCCTATTTCCTTTGCTATAGGTTCGATCTCTGACTTATTTCCTACAAGTATTGCTTTTGCTATGCCATGTTTATATGCATTATTTACTGCACTCAGAAGATTTTTTTCCTGTGCAACTGCTAATGTTATCGTAGCAGGTTTATTTTGCTTTACCTTATTTAATATTTCTTCAAAGGTTTTAATCATATTAAACACCTATTTCCTTTACTAATAGATTTTTTTCTATTGAATATCTTTTATCACCATATTATTAAGCGTTCATTTATCGCCTAATTCTTATTTCTGGTCTATCCTTCTTAAATAATAAACTGAATATTATAGTACTGATAAATGCTGTTGCTACGGCTGCATATGTTTCAGTAAAGTTGGGGTGGATTGGGAATTGCCCTGTAATGCCATTGTATGAAACCCAGAATATTCCTACAGCTGCAGTTATTATCATTGCCCAAACAGCGCCCTTTTCCGATGTCATTTTCCAATATATTCCGAATATTAAAACTACAAACAATGCCCCTCTTATGGAATATGCGAAGTATACAATATCCAAAATCCTTGTACTTCCATACAAAAGTATCGATAAGATTACACAGATTAAACCTGCAACAGCAGTTGTTATACGAGACATTTTCAGTACTTCAGAATCAGTGGCATTTGGCTTCAGTTTCCTTTGGTAAATATCTTTAGTAATCATGGTTCCTGAAGCAAGAATTATAGGAGATACCGTTGAAAGAATAGCGGCCATTATTGAAGCTAGAACAATACCACCTACAACAGGAGAAAAGTTCATCATTAGCGTTGGTAGGGCAAGCTTTGCATTTGCCAGTTCAGGAAATCTCAGCTTTGCTGCCATTCCTAAAATTGCGGTTATAATTCCAAATGGTGCTACAACTGCCGCAGTAATAAATGCAGCTTTTCTAGCAGTTTTAATGTCCTTTGCCGCAAGAATAGGTTGTATACCCGCTTGTGCAGTACATGCACCTAGAATAGAAGCTATTATCCAGGAAGAAACTTTTGAAGGTCCAATGTTCATAGGATTCATGTAAGACTCTGGAAGATCCGTGAATATTCTTCCTATGCCGCCAATTTCACTACCTACAAGAATGAGTGCAAGAATGACACCGCCATACATGGCTATAAGATGCATAACATTAGTAGATGCAACAGCATTCATTCCACCCGCAAGGGTATATATTATAAAACCAATCCCAAAAATTATTACGGATATATCATAACTTAATCCAAGGACTGTGACTCCAAGTGTACCTGCAGCTATCATTTGTGAAGTACCTACAGCAATCATGACAAACGTTAATAAAACACTTGAAATAACACGAGCATTAACACCAATAAAATTTTCAATAATTCCTGGCACCGTAACCGTATTCAGACTTCTATACAGCTTTGCAAAAAATATAGCTAAAAAGCAAACACCAATACCATTTGCTATTGTATACCAGGCCCCCGAAATCCCATAAAGGAAACCATATTCAGAAACTCCTGTGGTTGATGTTCCTCCAAGCCATTCTCCGGTACCAGCAGACACGCACATGATTACGCCGAGACCCGAACCTACAAAACAATCTGATGACTTTGATCTTCTAAGTGAAATAATACCGATGGCTATCGTCAGACCAAAATACAGAAGTATTACAATAAGTTGTGTAGACATGATACCTTTCTCCTTATAAATATTTTTTTTATAAATAATCTCAATCAAGAAATATAACATGTGAGCTATTATTTATTGCAACTATTGCAACCTCATGTATATTTTGTGATATATATGAATATTAATCCCTATATTTTTTTATTTGCGACATATGTCAATATTCTTCTGCCATATAAAACATTCTTCCTATACTACTCGTATTTTTAAATGAAGATAACAAAACATTTATTTTGTTCGCTAAGGT
>DUPP01000040.1 GCA_012838265.1 Clostridiales bacterium | reverse complement strand
TTGAAATTTTCGACTTTAGTCACAATTACATCTTTTAATCCTAGCAAATCTGCTGTACAATTGGGGTAGAGCATAGGTTTGATCTCCTTTCGAATGGTTTTTGGGTAATTTCATTCTACTTGAGATCTGCTTTATGCTCTATATTTTTTTGCAAAAAATTAAAATGCTGTGGCATTTAATTTTCTAAACACCACAACATTTATTATAGAGCCGTTTTTTGTTGGCTTTTTCAACTTTGCCGTATAAATGTTTAATCAATACAAGAACAATCGCTAGCATTAGGATAAATAAGATGAAGGCGGGAGAATAAGAACCTGTATAGTCTGCTATTATCCCAGGCAGTAGTGTACAAATAATTCCGCCTGCCATAGTTGCTATTTGAAAATGGCTGATTGTACGAGTCAGATTTTTCTTTGAAGATAATGATTGCGCCCAGACTGTAGGTCCCATACTGCCGAGCGATCCGCTTAAGCCGATTATTATTGGACAAAGGAAAAGTACATAAACGCTGATTCCTGCATTTGCTGTAAGAAAAAAACCAAACATCCATACAGCTGTAAATATGTAAGTTGATTTAAGGCTCCCAATTCTGTCAGTAATTATTCCAAAAAGACATTTTCCCCCTATAAGAACAAGACCCAAAACGGAGGCAGCAGCTGAAACGATAATATTAGAATAGCCTAAATTGCTGTAATGCACTGCAAAGTGTGCAAATGATCCCATTGATACTCCGCCAAATATAAATAGAGCAATGAGTGCCATAACGTATGAACCGCCATGCATATCATTTTTCTTGTCTAGTATTACATAATTATTTTTTGTACTTTTACCGTTTTGGTATGGGGTAAGGTTACACTCTGCTGGTGTATCCCTAATAACTATAAATAAAATAATAGATATAATAAGTACTAAAATACCTTGTACGAAAAAAGTAACATAAAGATTGTAAGTTTCCATAAGGATTGTTAGGGGTGTCGGCATAATAAGTGCTGAAAAGCTTGATCCACTTGCCGCTAGCCCTAAAGCAAAGGCACGTTTATCATTAAACCAATTATTGAGAAGAATTGAAATGGGTATCATTGAGCCCATACCATAACCGAATCCTACTAAGCTTGCTCCAAAATAAAATGCATAAAGACTGTGAGCATTTGCATATATAAAATAACCAATAGCTATAAAAAAAATCGCAAGTGATGAACCGTACCTTAAGCCTAGTTTTTTATAATATTTGCCTGCTAATAACATGGCAAGCAGGATTGCTACATTCTGAACAGTGAAAATTGAAGACCCTTCAGCCTTGCTCAAATTGGTCTCTGTTATAATATGCGGTAAAAATATGGAAAACACATTTACTGCAAGTCCATATGTACAAAACATCATCAAAAAGGAGGCCAAGCATATGTACCATCCATAGTGTACTTTGGTCTTACTTAACATCTAACCTTCTCTCTTTCATAATTCATAAGTTTTGTGATTATACTGTTAATCTCATGAGTCTTATATAAGTATAGACTATATGACTTTATCACAAAAGGAAAATAAAAGCAAAACCACAAATAGTGATATTTTTCTTACTCATTTTACTAAATAAAAAAAGGACAGGATATTTATGTTTTTGCATAAATTCTTGTCCAATTCATATGATGTATTGAAATATGTTATTGACTATAGAAAAGAAAGCAGGTGATTCCTTGAACGGGTTAGATAAAATACTTGCAAAACTGCCTCTTGATATTGGTGATCAGATCATGAGTTTACCTGTCTCTATTAGAAATAATATGGAAGAAATTCGAATTAGAAATGGATATCCTGTTCGCTTTTTTTCTTCTGGCAATGAATATGAGCTAAAATCAATAAGCTCTAATATAATAGATCAATACATGATTAACAATATATTCAATTCATTACTCAACTATTCAATTTATGCCTATCAGGAGGAGCTTGCAAATGGCTATATTACGATCGAGGGAGGGCATCGAGTAGGAATATGTGGTCGAACAGTAATGGATAACGGTAAAGTAAAAACTATTAAACAAATCTCCTCTATCAATATCAGAAGAAGCAGGGAAATTATCGGAGTGTCTAATTCTTGCATGAGATACTTGATGAAGGAAAAACATCAGATATATAACACAATTATAGTTTCGCCGCCAAAATGCGGAAAAACAACACTACTTCGTGATATGATACGTAATTTAAGCAATATGGGTTTTCAAGTAGGGGTATGTGATGAGAGGTCAGAGCTTTCAGGTATGTATAACGGGAGGACTTCATTTGATCTTGGGACTCGTACAGATATCATGGATGGATGTCCAAAGGAGAAGGGTATGATTATGCTCATTCGCTCTATGTCCCCTGACATAATAGCTACAGATGAAATCGGAAAAAAAGAAGATGGTCATGCCATAGAAGCTGCAGTGTGTGCGGGTGTCAGTTTACTGACAACTATACATGGTAGCAACTATAGGGATGTTATAAATTCAGGAATTGGTGAACTGGTTCAAAATGGAGTCTTTGAACGCTTAATCTTTTTATCTAATGTTCCTTCCATAGGATCTATTTCAGCAATCAGGGATTGGAGGAATAATAATGTTGTTTAAATTGATTATATGCATCATTATTCTATTATCTGGAGTTGGAGTTGGCCAATTGAAAGCTAAGACGTATGATAACCGAGTTTATCATTTGCAGGATCTGCTAACAACTTTAAAAATTCTGGAATCTGAAATGAAATATCGTTTGGATCCTCTGCCGGATTTGCTCATGCGAGTAAGTACTATTAAGGAGGGAATGAGTTCTGAATTGCTTGAAATTGCAGCAAGGTTGTTAAGAGAACCCTCTTCACCTGGTTTATCCGCTTGTTGGGAAAAGGCAGTAGAAATTGCCTACCGTGACAGTGCTTTGAATAAAGAAGATAAGCGAATTGTCGCAGATTTAGGTATAGAGCTTGGCAAAACAGATGTCGCTAATCAGCATAGTATGTTTCATCGTACATTTTCACTGCTAGAGGCCCAGGTATCAGAAGCAGTTGAGGAAAAGAGAACAAAAGGAAAGATGTATAAAAGTCTTGGAACGGCAATAGGAGCACTAATTGTTATTTTATTTATATAAGTTTATATCAGCTTCTTCTTTGTACATTCCCGCGCACCAATATAAGCTTAATCCTTGTAGATTCCTATGTATTTATATAAGCTTTATACTTGTACATTCCCATGCGAAGTATTCTTGGACATTGCTTGCAGGAGAACTGAGGCACTAAAGAAATACGAAGGGTCAATTTTTTAAGAATAAAATCTTGTCCAAAGAATATGATGTAAAGAACAATAGATAAGTAAGCATTTAGAAACATGAGAGGAGCAACCAAATGGATATAAATGTAGATATAATTTTTAAAATTGCTGCTATAGGTATTATTGTAGCTGTTTTGAATCAAGTTCTTATACGCGCAGGCAGGGAAGATCAGGCTATGATGACTACCTTGGCAGGCATAATCGTAGTGCTTCTCCTGATCGTCCATATGATTAACAATTTTTTTATTACAGTAAAAACCTTATTTCAATTCTAAATTATTAAATCGGTACAGAAATGGGGTGTTTACTATGGACATGGAGATTTTTAAGGTAGCAGCTATTGGTCTGATCGGGGTAGTACTATCCTCAATGATAAAGGGATATAAGCCCGAATTTGCAACATACGTAATAATCACAACAGTCATGGTGATCTTCATCATGATTCTATACAAGCTTTCTTATGTTTTTGAGTTTTTGGGTGAAATCTATAATCAATTGAGCTATGGAAAGAATTTCTTCCCAATTATAATAAAAGTTCTGGCAGTAGCATATATTGCAGATTTTACCGCACAAATCTGTAAGGATTCGGGAGAATCTGCTATAGCAGGAAAAGTAGAATTAGCTGGGAAGGTCATGATTTTTTATCTGGCAATACCAGTGATTGTGACAATAATGGAACTAATAAATTCTATCCTGCCGAGCTGAGGAGGTGAGGGAGCTTGAGTATTGAAAGCATCATTAAGGAACAGCTTGAGGCTATGGATATAGAACAAATTGAAGATTTGTTTGATATAGCAAGCAGGAATGGAAGTATTTTTAAAGACATTAGTCCGGGTGAAATAATACAAAGCCTTATTCGTGGTGAATCCATTTTTGATTTGAATGATATCCTGGGTGCCATCTGCAATCATTTTATGCATGAAATAACAGGAAGTATTGTTTTAGGTATACAGATAGTTGCAATATGCATAATTATTGGCCTGCTAAAAAATTTTTCCACCTCCTTTTCTGATGAAACTGTTTCTTCTCTTGGAATCATCGTATGCAGTTGTTGTGTTATGATTCTGTGCTTAAAAGTTTTTATGGAGGTATATAAAATCTGCAGCAATTCTGTGGAAACTATGACTGTGACGATGCAGGCGCTGCTCCCAGTTTTAGTGCCATTATTGATTGCAATGGGAAGCTTTACCTCAGGGAGTATACTTAACCCTTTTATCGTAACGGCAATTACAATATTTAATTCTATACTTCAGAGAGTAATTATGCCTGCGATTTACTTGTCTTGCATTTTCATTTTAGTCAACAGTTTATCGGATCGTGATTATGTAAAGAAGCTTGCTTTATTCATTAGAGGGTTTGCAATTGCAGCGATGGGCTTGTCCGTGACTTTATTTTCAGGCCTTACGATAATGCAAGGTATGGTGACAAAAACTGCGGATGGCATGCTCGCTAAGACCGCAAAATATTCTGTTGATAATTTTGTCCCCATAGTTGGGGGGTTCGCAGCTGATTCAATAGATTTAATCTTAAGCTGCACAACTATAATTAAAAATGGTGTAGGTATATTCGGACTAATAATAATACTAACCTTACTCATAATACCAATGGTTAAAATCCTAGCAGTTGCTATAGTTTTTAAGTTAACTGCTGTTATTACAGAGCCCATTTCAAACAAAACTATTTCTGACTGCCTTAATGAAATTGGAAATACAGTTATAACCCTGGCTGTTATTCTATTTTTAGGAGCAATGATGTTTTTGATTTTTCTAGCAATCATAATCGGGATTGGAGAAGGAAAATTATGGAGATAGCTAAAGAGTGGGTAAAGAATATTTTTATTATTATAGTAGCAATAAGCTTTGTAGAAATTCTGCTGCCTCACGGAAACATGAAAAAGTATTTAAAATTTATTTTTTCTCTAATAATCATGGCTATAATATTGTCTCCCTTGGCAATTTTAGTGGAATAATGATATATCGATATTTATATATTAATAATAAGGCATTTGAATTAATGCCTCATAGTAACGCTGGATGAGAGAAAACTTCTATTATAGAAATTTTCTATATATGCGGTTATAAGGAGGATAAGGGATGTGGGATAAACTCAAGAATGACAAATACTTAAAAGACTTGCTTATAAAACTTGTTACGGTACTTTTTGTAGCAGCAATTGCACTTCTGCTTTTCGATGTACTTACCCAGAGCAAGGATGGAAGAAGGCAGATCGTAGACATGGACGGAGGTACAGAATATACAGAAGAAACCGCATTAGCTATCGAGGAAGAAATTAGGCTGAAAGCTATCCTTAGCCAAATGAAAGGGGTGGGAGATACAGAGGTAATGATTACATACAAGAGAGTTGAAGATAACAATATGGTATTCAGTGGTAATAATAATGCTATTCGTAAGGTCGAGGGAGTAATTGTTGCTTCTGAGGGTGCGGGTGATGTAATCACAAAAAATAATATTATCAATGCCGTAGCAACTGTATTTAATATACCTGGCTCAAATGTTATGGTCTTTGAGAAATGCGATACGAATAAAAATGGATTCTTGAATCAGGATTAGGGGGGATATGTGAATGAAATTTTTAAAGCGTAAAAAAATAATATTAGTGGGTATGCTGGCACTAATTGTTTGTTTGGGGGTATTAAATAATCGACTGAGTAATGATCAGAACCTGTCTGCTTCTGCAGGATATACCGACTATGAAATGGAACAGATGAATTTACATGATGGAGATGTCTTAGTAGATAGTTTGAACCTCACTGCGGTTCCAGGCACTAGCAGTGATGCTGCAACAGATACAACCGATGTAATAGACACTGCTGCAAATGCAGGAAAAGCTTCACACGCTACGGGAGAGGCGATTGATATTAGTATGATAGTAACCTCAGACAATTACGCAGAGCTTGCTAATGCTGATGTCTTTTTTGAAGAAGTAAGAGCAACGATAAATATGGATCGAAACCAAGTTCTTTCGATGCTTACCGATGTAATAGAGGAATCATCAGAAGGACCTGAAAAGAAAAATGCAACAGAGCAAAAGCTGAAGATCATCGATTATATGAATAAAGAAAAGGTTATTGAAAACCTTTTGAAGAATAAAGGTTTTGGGGATTCTCTAGTTTTAATGACCGATAACTCTGTGAACGTAACAGTCAACAAACAGGAAATAACCCAATCTGATGTGGCTAAAATAACTGATATCGTTATGAGAGAGACCGGCAGAAATGCCAGCCAGATAGTTATCCAAAGTAAATACTAGAAAAGTATTGCATATAGTTCCGGCCTAACTCTTCCCAAAATTTAAAACAATTTGTATATGATTATCAATTCTGATATAATACAAATGAGGTGAAATAATGAGCACGGGATCAGAAGAAAAACTTGGAACCCTTAAAATTTCCGACGATGTCATAGCCATATGCGCTATGAATGCGACCCTTAAAACAAAAGGTGTCGCAAGACTTAGCAGTGTTTTCTATGATAACATTTCAAAAAATATATTTGGTAAAGAACCTCTCTATAAAGGTATAAAGGTTAACCAAAACGATGAGGGGATTAGTATTGATATCTATGTGATAGTAGAATATAGTGTTAAGATTCCTGAAGTGGCATGGGATATTCAGGTGAATGTAAAAAAAGAAGTAGAAAACATGACCGAGGCTGCAGTAAGGGCAGTGAATATACATGTACAAGGTGTACATTTCACTGATGAGGAGGACTAAAGTATGCGGAGGACAGAAGCTAGAGAGCTTTTCATGCAGCTTTTGTTTCAAATGGAAATGCAGAATGATTACAGCAATGAAATGAAAGAAAAATTTACTAATGAGAAGATGAAAGATTCCGACCAAATGGATTATTTTAATCGGCTTTATAATTCGGTTACTAAAAATTTACCTATAATTGATCACCTTTTAGAAAACTGTAGTGAGAATTGGAAGATTAATCGAATAGCAAAGGTGGATTTAGCTGTATTGAGGCTTTCAATAGCAGAAATCCTATATCTGGATGATGTTCCGGATTCTGCAGCAATAAATGAAGCAGTTGAGCTTGCAAAAAGATTTAACGGAGAAGAATCAGGAAAGTTCATTAACGGTATACTAGGCAAGGTTGTAAGAAACAAAGATGCAAATTAAAGATTTGATTTTAGGTATAGACACGAGTAATTATACGACCTCACTTGCAATAATTGATACAAAAGGAATAATATTGATTGATTCACGTGTTTCATTATTTGTAAAGCATGGTGAAAGAGGTCTTAGGCAATCTAAAGCTCTCTTTCAACATATGGAAAATCTCCCCGATATGGTGCTAGATCTGTTTAGGCGTATTAATAGAGAAAGGATCGCAGCAGTTGCTGTATCTAATAAACCACGACCCGTGGAGGGTTCTTATATGCCGGTTTTTAAAGCCGGTGTTACTTATGGGAAAGTAATGGCAGCCAGCCTTGGTGTGCCATTATTTGAATTCTCTCATCAAGAAGGCCATTTGGAAGCGATCCGCCATGACAGCTGTATTTCTAATACCAGTGAGTTTGTCGCCTATCACTTATCAGGTGGAACCACCGGGATTCTCCATATCGATAAGGATACCTACCGGCTTATCGGCGGCAGTCGTGATCTTGCTTTTGGACAAGTCCTCGATAGAGTTGGTGTTGCACTTGGCTTTCAATTTCCTTCAGGAAGTGAGCTGGATAAGATTGCTGTTAAAAGGCGAGAAATAATCAAAAAATTACAGTTAAATAATA
>DUPP01000248.1 GCA_012838265.1 Clostridiales bacterium | reverse complement strand
ATTTGACACGCACAACCGTGACCGTAGAGCTTGCGAAGCCAGTAAACTTAGACCAACTTCAGGGTGTTCACGATATATCTCAAAAAGAAGGCAAGTGGCGCTTCTCGGTTGATGCTAATGCTATGGACGCAGTTATGAATGCGCTTGCGCCAATGGGTATCAAATCACTTACGGCAGAACCTCCCACCCTTGAAGAACTGTTCATGCGCCACTATGGAGATAAGCCCCAGGGAAAGGAGTCGAACTGATATGAGAGGTACCTATTTTATCGGTACAGGTAAGCTACTTAAGCTTTATCTGCGAAGAGATAGAATTATTTTGCCTATATGGATATTGCTTCCCATGATCCTTATTGCGGGGCAAATTTCCTTTGTGAAAGCGATGCCGGATTGGCAGGTGTTTATTACTGAATTGTCAGAAAGCCCTCTTACCGCTGCTTATCTCGGGCCTATTGTTCCGTTAAACATGGAGGGGGCCATCCTGTGGCGGGGAATGTTACAGGCTTCTCTGGCAGTCATGATTGGAGCGGCGTTTACCATGATTCGGCATACCCGCACGGAGGAAGCATCGGGAAGAAATGAATTGATATTTGGAAGGCCAGTAGGAAGATACGCCAATCTGACGGCAGCAATGATTCTTTCCTGTGTAGGAAGCCTGCTGGCGGGTTTATTGACTGCTGCGGCCTTGATGAGCAACGGCTTCGCAGGGAGCGGTTCCCTGATGGCTGGATTGACTCTTGCCGCTTCTGGCTGCATATTTGCTGGGATCGGAGGACTATGTGCACAGATTTTTGAACATAGCGGCAATGCAAGAGGGGTCATATTTGGCGTATATGGGTTAACTATGGTTGCAATGGTTCTAAATAATATGGGCGGTGGAAGTACCGGCTGGGCATGGTTTGTTCCCGAATCATGGTTCCGTATTACTGTTCCTTTTGGAGGAAATTATGCTTGGCCATTGTTGGTTTTTATCGTGCTCTCTGCCATTCCGATGATGCTTTCTTATATGCTGCTTATTCGTCGTGATATGGGTGCCGGGCTTATTGCACAGAAGGAAGGTTCGGCTAATGCATCCCCCCGTTTCAACTCTCCATTGGCATTGGCTTGGCGACAGCATAAAGGCAGTATTCTGGCTTGGGCAATCGGCATGGCCTTCCTTGGAGGGATTATGGGTGTGACTACGCCCAATATATCCGAAGCCCTCAGTTCCACACTCGCCCAGATGAACGAATGGGGAATTGCTATGGCAAAGCTGGGCAATCAGGAAGCTTTTATTGCTACGTTAATATATATTCTGGGACTGATGGCTGGATTATCAGTCTTTGCTATTACAACCGTACAAAGCTTGCGGAAGGAAGAAAAGGAGCATTATGTCGAAATGATATTGTCAAGACCCGTGAGCCGCTCCAAGTGGATGGGAAGTTATTTGGCAGTTGCTTTCTTAGGCAGTGCGTTGATACTTCTTGCCCTCGGTCTGGCTTCCGGCTTAGGATGGAGAATTGCTGCGGGAGAGTTCAGTCATCTTCCTCGCGTGTTAGGCATGAGTCTTTCAAAAATCCCTCCCGTCTGGACATTTATCGGAATTGCCGCCCTGCTGTACGGCTGGCTACCCCGTATTGCCTCTGTTATTAATTGGCTCATATTAGGTGTGTTTATTTTCATCGAGATGCTTTGGGAGGTCGGAATCGTAGGATGGTCCGCACTGCAATGGACGCCCTTTGCCTATGCCCATTATAGTATTCCGATCAATGAGCTTTCGATTATGCCACTGATTGTATTGACAATTATTGCAGCAGCACTTACATGGTTAGGTGTTATTGGGTTTAAGCGTAGAAGCATTGGTTGAAGAATGATTTTGTTGATGATTTCTTTTGAAAAACAGAGTGGCTATTTTATTTATGAGTACGCTGATTTGACAGTGTACTTTCCTTTTCTTACAATAAACCGTTAGTAAGTATTTATAAAAACGTTCATTATGATAATAAGTTGATATGTTTCCGCGAACGTCGGTTTTCAGAAAAAATGCTTAAAACCCATTGACATGTTCCCGTAAACGTAAGGTTCAAAAAATCAGCCAAAGACATCAATCCATCCCGCTCGTTCCACGTTGAGACGGTAGTATTGATAACAAAGAAAAATGATTGAGTGCGCTGAAAACCCTTATATATCAACGCTTTCAGCACACATGGGTACAAAACCCATT
>DUPP01000001.1 GCA_012838265.1 Clostridiales bacterium | reverse complement strand
GAAGAAATAAACTCAATGTCGTAGTGTTTGCGAGGGAGTTCAATCTCTTGGACGATTATGAAAAAATTGAACATGAAAATAAAATCAACCTTGAAGGTTTTATTTGCAAAAAACCTATTGGCCGTGTTTCACCGTTGGGAAGGGAGATATGTGATATCATGCTTGCGGTGAATCGAATGTACAATAAGTCAGATTACATACCATGTATTGCTTGGGGGAGAAATGCTGGTTATGCCAGCAATCTAGCTGTGGGCACTAAAATATCAATAGCGGGAAGAATTCAAAGTAGGGAGTACAAAAAGCGCGATGCAGAAGGCAATGTAACAGAAAAAGTGGCGTATGAGGTATCCATTCTAAAGCTGGAAGCACTTTCGACTTAGAAGTCACAAACCTATATGATTCATATATCAAATAACAGCGGGATAAGAAGTATGTTTAATAAATACATCAATATGTTAAGAGGTGTTCCAACCTTTACATAATCAATGAAACGATATCCGGCAGCTAAAGTCATAGTATTGGGCGGGGTTGATATGGGAGTGATGTAAGTCATATTGATAGACATGACTATGGTGATCATCATAATGATAGGATCCAGGCCAAGGTTTGAAGCTAGTACAAGACAAATAGGTGATAATATGGCTGCTGAAGCGGTATGAGACATGAGATTACCCATTACACAGCTAAGCAGGGATATAACCGAAAGCAGAAACCAGGTATTTACATCCTCGCCAAGCCAGCCAATTACTGTACTGGCGATGATTTCGCCAGCTCCGCTCTTTTCAATTCCGGAAGCAAATCCAAGTGCGCCGCCTAAAACGACAACTGTCGTCCAATCCATCCTGGAAAACACTTGTTTAATGCTTATACATCCAGTTACTACACACATGACTGCTCCGAGCATTGCAACCGTACCAACGGTCCATATCTGAGCAACAAATCCGATAACACACAAGATAAGAATAGCTATGGAGATACACATTTTGAAAATATTATTAGTATGAGATTCTTTTACTTCTTCAGGATATTCGCTTGGGAGATCCTCAAAATCAAAGACCTTTTTTTGTAGGGTATAGCCGATGGTAGTATAATAAATGATTAAAAATACAACTTTAGGAACGCCGCTGTAAGCCAGGTCGAAGAACTTCATTCCTTCAAGACCTGCATTCAACAGGACACCCTGGGCAATTAATTGAGGGGTTGATCCCACTAAAGTACAGGCGCCTCCGGCAATTGAAGCGAATCCGACAGCCATATATGTATTTTTTTTCGTTATTTTTCCGCCTGAATTGACCGATGCAGAAGCAATGATTGGCATCATCATCGCCACTGTTGCTGTGTTGCTAAGAAATGCGGACACTATAGCTGCAAAGGCAATACAAACCGCAAGAAACACTTTTTCATTTGTTCCTAAAATATTAATCAGCTTGTGGCCGATTATTTGCGCAGCGCCAGTTGCAAACAATGCTTCACCGATAACGATTGCACCAGCCACCAGAATAACAACGTCATTTCCAAAACCAGCAAAAGTTTCTGAATAGGGAATAACTCCAAAAATTCCCATTGCGAGACAGGCTGATATGGCGGTTACTGGCAAAGGTATCAATTCTGTCGCAAAGAGTATGATAGTGATTATGGTAATAATTATAGCAATTGTACTGGTAGCCATTATTCTCCTTTCATAGACGTATCGTCTTAAGAGGTTCGCAGACTTCAAATTCAGCTTCAGTAATGGACTTGATATAATCAATAGATGTATCTGCTGCAATTTCACAAAGGTACATTTTACCATAATAAAACTTAAATACAGCCAATTCAGTTACAAGTAAATCAACTTTTCCGTATGCTGTTATTGGGAGGCTGCATTTCTTTTTTATTTTTATGCTTCCGTCCTTTCCGGTGTGACGCATCGCTATTATTACGCGCTTTGACCCGCTGACTAGATCCATTGCTCCACCGACACCAAGCTTCTTGCCGCTTGGGATAATCCAGTTTGATACGTTTCCATACTGATCCACTTCAAAGGCACCGATTACACAAGCGTCAATATGTCCGCCTCGAATCATTGCAAATGAAGCGGCACTGTCCATGAAACTGCATCCCTCGGTAAGAGTTACGTGCTGCCGGCTCGCATTTATAAGGTTGAAATCAATGTCACTGCCTTCTGCATGGGGACCAACACCGAGCATTCCGTTTTCAGAATGTATTACCACATTTGGATTGCTAATGTAATTTACGACAAGTGAAGGTATACCTACTCCTACATTTACAAATGTAATATCATTGCAATTATCAAACTCATGCGCAATACGCTTAGCTATTCTAATTTTGGCATCATCAACTGATGTAATCACTTACTTTCCCTCCTTACAACACAGGATATCAACATAAATATGAGGTGTCATTATAAATTCAGGATCAAAATAGCCGTCTATGATTTGTTCGCATTCAACGATTGTAAGCTTTGCGGCTGTTGCCATAAGAGGGTTAAAGTTTCTCGCTGTCCTATAATACATTAGGTTTCCAAAACTATCCGCTTGATGTGCATAGATTAGAGCAACATCTGCATGTATAGCTTCTTCGAGCAGATATTCACGACCGTTGAAAAACTTCGTTTCTTTTCCTTTTGCGAGTTCTGTTCCAACTGCTGTTGGAGTATAAAAAGCTGGGATACCAGCTCCGGCAGCTCGTATCGCTTCTGCAAAAGTACCTTGTGGTACCAGACGAACTGTTATTTCGCCAGAATTTGCAGCATCTGCCACTTCAGGATTCCAATTGTAGTAGTTCCCGATAAGATGACTAACCTGATGGTTTCTGAGAAGTTTGCCTAGTCCTATTCCCGGTGAGCCAAAATCATTGCTTATTATGGTCAAATTATCAATTCCACTTTTTGCAAGTGCATCAATAAGATTGTCAGGGCAACCACGAAGTCCAAAACTACCTACCATGATTCGGTCACCTGGATTAATAAATGAAATAGCTTCTTCAATTGT
>DUPP01000039.1 GCA_012838265.1 Clostridiales bacterium | reverse complement strand
TACGGTAAAATAATGCTTGTCACTTGGACTATGCATAGCAAAAGGGATGGAACCGTATACATAAAACGAACCTTGATTAAGGGTCCAGAGCCAATTGTAAACTTCAGATCGAATGAAGAAAGGCTGCGTAAAGCTAAAAAGATGGACGGCAGCAGGAGGATAAAGTTCGTAAATGATGTTCAATCCAACCAACCCCCCCCAGATCCAAGGTGGCAAAAATGTGATAGTAAGTAATGTAAGATAGGAGAATAAAAATGGCGACAATTAGTAAAATAACAAGGAAAATAAAATCAGATAGCTTTATGATGAGCTTGCTTGACGGACAATTGAGAAATAAAGCACTGGATGCTATTGCGAAAGCGTTGCTTGAAAACAAAGCTAAAATCTTAGCTGCAAACATGGCGGATTTAGAGAACGGTATTAATTCTCACCTGCCCGAGCCTATTCTAAAGCGCCTGAAGTTTGATGAACAAAAGCTTAAAGATGTCGTTGACGGAATAAAAAGTCTTATCACTTTGAAAGATCCACTCTGGAATACTATATTTAAACGGGAACTTGACAGCGGTCTTACGCTTCATAAGGTCACCTGTCCAATAGGGGTCATTGGTGTAATCTTCGAATCCCGGCCTGATGCTTTGGTACAAATTGCCACCCTTTGCCTGAAAAGCGGCAACTGTGCCATACTAAAGGGAGGAAGTGAAGCCGCTAATACAAATAAAGTATTATTTGATATTATTCATGAGGCTGGAATAAAATGCGGTGTCCCAGATGGATTTTTGACTCTGATTGAAAACAGGGCAGACATCGGTGAACTGCTTAAATGTCACGATACTATTGATTTATTAATCCCAAGAGGTTCAAATGAATTCGTGCAGCATATCATGGCAAATTCAAAAATTCCTGTAATGGGTCACGCTGATGGTGTTTGCCATATCTATGTTGATCAGTCTGCAGATTCGGATAAAGCTATCTCAATCATAGTCGATGCTAAGACCCAATATGTCGCAGCATGCAATACCGTAGAAACCTTGCTGGTTCACAAAGATGCTGCTAAAAAACTTCTGCCAGCATTAAAACAGGCTTTAGATGAAAATATGGTAGCAGTTTTAGGTTGTGAAGAAACAAGAAAAATTATCGAATGTGAAGCTGCTTCCGAACAGGATTTCGAAACGGAGTATCTTGATTATATATTATCTATTAAAATAGTGGATTCTTTAGATGATGCTATTTATCACATCAATCGTTATGGCTCACACCATACCGACAGTATAATAACAGAAGATAAAGAAGCTGCGGAAAAATTCATGCTGCTTGTAGATTCTGCCGGAGTCTATCATAATTGTTCTACCCGCTTTGCAGACGGCTACCGTTATGGTTTTGGCGCAGAGGTTGGAATCAGCACCGGCAAGCTTCATGCCCGAGGACCTGTAGGACTTGACGGACTAGTAACCTATAAATATAAGCTGTTTGGTGATGGACATGTCGTCGCCGACTATGCAGAAGGAAGAAAGTCTTTCAATTTCAAGGATATAATGAATCTATAAAAATTCTACGACTAGTAAATGGAGCTGTATCAAAATGCTTGAAAAAACATTTAGATACAGCCTTTCTTACTGTTAAATGAAAAAAATCTGCATTCTAGCTTATAGTAAATCAAGCCAAGAATACGGATTTTTAATTATGTCCAGCACAAAAGGCTGTCTCTCATTTATATTTTAGACAGCCTCTGATTTTTCAAAATCGTTCTTTATTTTTTACATATTCATGAATGGTTCTGACAGCATTGTCCAAATGCACGCTCAGGGGAGCATCTTCAACGCTTACAACATGAATATTACAGCGATTTATGGGAAGTAAGACCTTAAAGGCAAGGCTTTCACCAATAGCCTGCGCCATCCTTGGCGTCAGTTCTCCCATCATTGAATTGGCATTTATAATTGCAATAACACCTACTACTATGTCTACAAATTTCATATTATGCACAATTGCATTCTCACCTGTAGCACCTTCATCTGCCCCAGCTCTCAACATTTGCCCTGTTGCTGCAGAATTTGTTCCTAACGCAATTACCTCAACTTCAGGAAGCGCAGTTTTTAACTTGTCAACGATAGCACGCCCTATCCCGCCACCTTGTCCATCTACTACTGCTATTCTCATTGTTGTTT